>NZ_QODJ01000109.1:0-8992 GCF_009935965.1 Pseudomonas sp. L13 | reverse complement strand
TGCCGAGTGGTGGGGCAAGAGCGTTTTGCTTACTTTTGCGCTTTTCAAAAGTGAGCCGCTGTAAGAGCGGAACCCTAGGTGGCCGTTACCGCAGGAACGGATATGTACGCGGCCTGACCTGAGATCCTGGTCGGCTTTCCGGCCGTCTTCGCAGGCAAGCCAGCTCCCACATTCAGACCGTATTGCCAGCCAAAGCCGGCGGTTATTCAGCCGCGCTCGGGCTGGAAACGCACCACAAACCCGTTGAGGTTCTGCTGACGACCCAGCAAATCGCGCAGGCGATCTGCCTCGGCACGCTCGATCAGCGGCCCGACAAACACACGGTTCTTGCCGTCGGCGCTGCGGATATAAGCGTTATACCCCTGGGCACGCAGCTTTTTCTGCAGGGCGTCAGCACTTTCGCGGTTGGCCAGGCTGGCCAGTTGGATCGACCAACTGATCGGCAGGCCATTAGGGTCGATGCGGCTCTGGCCCACATCCGGCTTGCCCGGTGCTGCAGGCTGCGGCGCTACTGGCTTAGGCGCAGGCGCTGGTGCGGCCGGCTTGGCAGCAACGGCCGGTGCCGGGGCCGGCTTGACCACCGGGACACTTGGCTGCACCGGCATCGAAGGCGCCTCCTGTGCGGCAACCTCCTCATCGGTGGGCACAGGTTCTTGCGGCAACGCCTGGGGCTCAGGCACCACCACCGGCTCGACCTGAACCTGCGGCACCACCGGTGCCTGGGGCGCAGCAGGGGCTTCGACCACCACCTGGCGCTGTTCGTCCTGGCGGGAAAACAACATCGGCAGAAAGATTACCGCCAACGCCACCAGCACCAGAGCCCCGACCATTCGCTGCTTGTATGCGCTATCCAGTAATGCCATGTGCAGCTTCCTCCGTGGAGCGCCGGGCCAGCCATTCAAGCGCCTCGGCAACACAATAAAATGATCCGAACAACAGGATTTCGTCCTCGGCCGTCGCTACCGCACACTGCGCCTCCAGGGCGGCAGTGACGCTTGCATACGACGCCACCGGCGCGCCAAGGTTCTGCAAGGCAGTTTCCAGCTCAACCGCAGGACGGCTGCGTGGCGTGTCCAGCGGCGCAACGGCCCAAGACTGGACGCTGCCCAGCAGCGGCGCAACCACGCCGTCCAGGTCCTTGTCGACCAACAACCCGAACACCGCCAGGCGACGGCCCACCGGCGGGGTCCGCTCAAGACGCTGAGCCAGGTACTGCGCAGCATGGGGGTTATGGCCTACGTCCAACATCAGGCTCAGGCGTTTGCCTTGCCAGTCGAAGGTTCGGCGATCCAGGCGCCCCACCACTTTGGTTGCCAGCAAGGTCGCGGCAATCTGCGCGGCATCCCACGGCAGGCCCAGCAGCAGATAGGCTTGCAGCGCGAGCGCGGCGTTTTCCATTGGCAGGTTCAGCAACGGCAAATCAAGCAGCTCTACCCGTTGGCCACGCGCATCCTGCCCACGCCATTGCCAATGGGTGTCGCCGATATCTAGAGTGAACTCGCAACCCCGCAGGTAGAACGGGCAATTGAGCTCACGCGCCTTGTCGAGCAAGGGTTGCGGCGGATCCAGGTCACCGCACAGCGCCGGACGGCCCTGGCGGAAGATCCCGGCCTTTTCAAAAGACACCGATTCGCGGGTATTGCCCAGGTAGTCAGCATGATCGACACCAATGCTGGTCACCAGGGCCAGGTCGGCATCCACCACGTTGACCGTATCCAGGCGCCCGCCGAGGCCGACTTCCAGCACGACCACATCCAGTTGCGCACGCTCGAACAGCCAGAACGCCGCCAGGGTGCCCATCTCGAAATAGGTCAGGGAAGTGTCGCCACGCCCGGCCTCCAGGGCCGCGAAGGCTTCGCACAGCTGGGCATCAGTGGCTTCTACGCCATTGAGCTGCACCCGCTCGTTGTAGCGCAGCAGGTGCGGCGAGCTGTACACGCCGACTTTGAGGCCCTGGGCCTGCAACAGCGCGGCAACAAAGGCACAGGTGGAGCCTTTGCCGTTGGTGCCGGTCACCGTGATCACACGCGGTGCCGGCTGGCCCAACCCGAGGCGGGCCGCTACCTGTTGCGAGCGCTCCAGGCCCATGTCGATGGCGGACGGATGCAATTGCTCAAGGTAGGCGAGCCATTCGCCCAGGGTTCGTTGGGTCATAGGTTTGCAGGCACCGGCGGCACGACGATCGGCTCGACCTTAGGCGCGATGTACACAGGCGTCGGCAGGCCCATCATTTGCGCAAGCAGGCTGCCCAGACGCGGGCGCAGTTCGCCACGCGGGATGATCAGGTCGATCGCACCGTGCTCCAGCAGGAACTCGCTGCGCTGGAAGCCTTCCGGCAGTTTTTCCCGCACGGTCTGCTCGATCACACGTGGGCCGGCAAAGCCGATCAGCGCTTTAGGCTCGCCAACGATCACATCGCCCAACATCGCCAGGCTGGCGGAAACGCCGCCGTAGACCGGGTCGGTCAATACGGAAATGAACGGGATGCCTTCTTCACGCAGACGCGCCAGTACCGCCGAGGTCTTGGCCATTTGCATCAGGGAAATCAGGGCTTCCTGCATACGCGCACCACCGGAGGCGGCGAAGCAGATCATCGGGCAACGGTTTTCCAGGGCATAGTTGGCAGCGCGAACAAAGCGCTCACCGACGATGGCACCCATGGAGCCGCCCATGAAGGAGAATTCGAAGGCCGAAACCACCACCGGCATGCCCAGCAGCTTGCCGCTGACCGAAATCAGCGCGTCTTTCTCGCCGGTCTGCTTCTGCGCGCCGACCAGGCGGTCCTTGTACTTCTTGCTGTCGCGGAACTTGAGACGATCAACCGGCTCCAGGTCGGCGCCCAGTTCATTACGGCCATCGGCATCCAGAAAGATGTCGATACGGGCGCGTGCGCCAATACGCATGTGGTGGTTGCACTTGGGGCAAACGTCCAGGGTCTTTTCCAGCTCCGGGCGATACAGCACCGCGTCGCAGGATGGGCATTTGTGCCACAGACCTTCAGGAACCGAGCTTTTCTTCACCTCGGAACGCATGATCGAAGGGATCAGTTTGTCTACTAACCAGTTGCTCATGCTTTCTTTTCTCCAGTACCGGTGGCTTGAACACAGCCCCGCGTATGCCCTTGAGCTAAATTCATATGTGGCGATGACACAGGCGGGACGGGGTCAGACGTTGGACCTGCCATTTCCCGCCCGTATCCTCAGCCTTCCAGACAACCTGCCAGCGCAGGGTTGCCACTTCGTTTCCGGGCCACCCACAGGCGGCGCCGGGCTGTTTTACACAGTGGTAGTTATGGACGGCGGCAGACTGCCAGCCGTCACATCCCACCCCTGCTGTTGCGCACGGCCTGCATGAACGCGCGAATCTTGCTCGGGTCCTTGATCCCCTTGCCCTGCTCCACCCCACCGCTGACGTCCACGGCATACGGCCGGACCTGTTCGATGGCCGCCTGGACATTCTCAGGGGTGAGCCCACCCGCGAGGATAACTGGCTTGCTCAAACTCTCGGGAATCAGCGACCAGTCGAACGCCTCGCCGGTACCACCGGGTACGCCTTCGACGTAGGTGTCCAGCAGAATCCCGCGAGCGCCGGTATAGGCGGCGCAGGCTGCGGCGATATCGTCCCCGGCCTTGACCCGCAATGCCTTGATGTACGGGCGCTGATAGCTTTCGCATTCCTCTGGCGTTTCGTCGCCATGAAACTGCAACATATCCAGCGGCACCGCATCCAGGGTTTCGTTGAGCTCGCAGCGGCTGGCGTTGACGAACAACCCCACGGTGGTCACGAAGGGCGGCAATGCAGCGATGATCGCCCGCGCCTGCAGCACATTCACCGCCCGTGGGCTCTTGGCATAAAACACCAGGCCAATGGCATCCGCGCCCGCTTCGACTGCCGCCAGCGCGTCTTCTATGCGGGTAATCCCGCAAATCTTGCTGCGAACGGCTGACATGTCGTAGGAACCTCAGGGTTGAACCGAGAAAGTCCCGGATGGTAACAAAAGCTTTTCCGGGCGTCAGCCGCCAAGTTCGCTGAAACCGGTGAGGAAGTGCGGCCCGATAAAGCGTTCAGGCAGTTCGAACTCGTCGCGGTACTCCACATCCACCAGATACAGGCCGAACGGATGCGCCGTGACCCCGCCAGTGCGGCGGATGCGGCTTTCCAGCACTTCCTTGGCCCACTCCACCGGGCGCTCACCGGTGCCGATGGTCATCAGCACCCCAGCGATATTGCGCACCATGTGATGCAGAAAGGCCCCGGCGCGGATATCCAGCACGATCATCTTGCCGTGGCGCGTCACCCGCAGGTGGTGGACTTCCTTGATCGGCGACTTGGCCTGGCACTGCCCGGCACGGAAGGCGCTGAAGTCATGCACCCCCACCAGATGCTGCGCGGCTTCGGCCATGCGCTCGGCATCCAGCGGGCGGTGGTTCCAGGTGATTTCTTCATTGAGGTGCGCCGGGCGGATCTGATCGTTGTAGATCACGTAGCGGTAACGCCGGGCGATGGCCTTGAAACGCGCGTGAAAATGCGCCGGCATGACCTTGGCCCAACTGACGCTGACGTCATGGGGCAAATTGATATTAGCCCCCATCACCCACGCCTTCATCGAACGCTCGGCCTGGGTGTCGAAATGCACCACTTGGCCACACGCGTGTACGCCAGCGTCGGTACGCCCGGCACACATCAGCGACACCGGCGAGTTGGCGACTTTGGACAGGGCATTTTCCAGGGTTTCCTGCACGGTCAGCACCCCGGAGGCCTGACGCTGCCAGCCGCGATAGCGCGAGCCTTTGTATTCCACGCCCAGGGCGATGCGGTAAAAGCCTGCGGCCGCCATTTCGGCAGCCGCGTTATCTATATTTGCCAAGAACTGTGAGCCTGATGAGTTGCGCAAAGGCGGGCATTATAGGGCGTCAGGGTGCATGAGTGGACTTTAAATGAGGGAGCGGGCTTGCTCGCGAATGCGCCGTATCATCCAGCACATCAGCAACTGAACCACCGCATTCGCGAGCAAGCCCGCTCCCACATTTTTCTGCGTTGGCCGTTAGATTCGGCCGAGCATTTCCTTGGCCTCGCTACGCTGACCTTCGTCGCCTTCGGTCAGCACTTCAGACAGGATGTCTTTCGCGCCTTCGGCATCGCCCATGTCGATGTACGCCTGGGCCAGGTCAAGCTTGGTGGCCACTTCATCAGTGCCGGAGAGGAAATCGAATTCCGGCTCATCCTCAGCCCCCAGCGCGGCATCTTCAGCCGTGAAGGAAGGCTCGATCGGCGGATGTTCCAGGCTCTGGGACAATCGATCCAGCTCAGCGTTGACGTCGTCCAGCTCCGAAGCGAAGGCATCGGGCTTGGCCGCAGGCGCGCTCGGCTCGTCCGCCAGGGACAGGTCAAAGTCTTCCGGCAGGTCGAATTCGTCCAGCGCAGCCGGCGTCAGGGTCGGCGGCTCTACCGGCGGTACATCCTTGATCTGCCCTTCCAGGCCCGACAGAAAGTCGTCATCGGATTGCGACGCGGGCGGGTCCAACTGCAGGTCCAGGTCAAAGTCCGACAGGTCCGGCGCATCGGCCTGGGGCTCGGTCTGTTGTTTGAGCAGTGCTTCAAACGTTTGCTGGTCTTGCGCGATCTCGGCCGGTGAGGCGGCTTCCAGGTCATCCAGGCTCAGGTCGAAATCGGTGTCGAAGGTATCTGCCTGCGGGGCCGGGGCCGGCTTGTCATCGAGCAGGTCCTTGACGTATTGCGCATCCAGGGCCGCAGCAGCCACTGCGGCACTGACACCCGCCGCCAACACGGCCATGGCCGGGAAGCGCGCCTTGAGCTGCTCGACCTGGGCATGGTTCTCACCGTTGGCCACCAACTGGCGCTCCTGGCTGACGAACCCGTCCTTGTTGTTCTGCAGGCCATAGACTTCCATCAGCTTCAAACGCAGGTCGCTGCGCTTGGGCTCGCGCTTGATGGCTTGCTCAAGCACATCCGCCGCCTGGTTAAGGTGGCCCCGGTCGATATGGGACTGGGCCTGGGCCAGGGCGTCGCTGGAATTTTCCTGAGCCACGGCAACCGCCAACGGCGCCAGCACCGAGGCGACCGTCGGTGCCACAACCGTCTCAGCCACCGGTGCAGGCGCGGGTGCTGGCGGCGTTGCGGTGTCGAGCTTGACGCTCGGCGGCGGTACTTCAAGGCCCTCGAAGCTGTCAGGCGGCAGGTCTTGATCGATATTGGAAACGAACTCAGGCTCTTCGGCCAACGCCCGCGCCATGCGCAGGTGTTTTTCTTCTTCGCGACGAGCATTGCGATGGCGGGCCCACAGCAGCAGAAGCAGCAACACCACCAACAGGGCCGCACCGCCAAGGATGCCGAGCACAATCGGGTTGGTCAGCAGGTCGTTGAACTTGCCTTCAGTGCTGGCCGGCGCGGCAGCTGGCTTAACCGGTTCAGGCGCTGGCGCGGGTGTTGCAGCGGGAGCTGCCGGCTCGGCTGCAGGTTCACCCGGCAACTGCGCGGGCATCGCGGCGGTCTGTGGTTCACCCGTTTGCGCCTGCAAACGAGCCAACTGGTCATTCTTCAGTTGGATCAGCTTTTGCAGCTTGTCCAACTGGCTTTGCAGGTCAGCGGCACGGCTTTTCAGTTCTTCGTTATCGCGCCGCGTGGTGTCGAGCTCTTCCTGGGTCATCGCCAGCTTGTCGCTCAGGGCGCGGCTGTCACCGACGGTGCCCTTCGCGCCTTTTTTGGCGGCTTGCGCCGACACCAGGCTCAAATTGTCCTTGGCCTGGGTGCTCGACGGCGCATTGCCGGCCTGGGTGCGCTTGGTCGCGTCCAACTGTGGCTTGCCGGCCACTTGGCTCTGAGGGCCACGGCGGCCCTGGCGCCAGGCGGCGTTCTGCGCGCTCACTTCGGCGATCGCTTGCGGCTGCGCCAGGGCCGTGCTTTGCGTAGCGTCCGGCAGGCGCAGGACCTGGCCGGTTTTCAGGCGGTTGATATTGCCATCAAGAAAGGCATCCGGGTTAAGCGCCTGGATGGCCAGCATCGTTTGCTGGACCGAGGCGCCATTGCGGTTCTTTGCGGCAATTTCCCACAAGGTGTCGCGGGATGTGGTGGTGTGCTGGGCAGGCGCGCTGGCGGCAGGTGCGGTACTGGCTGGCGCGGTGCTGGCCGGCGCGCTCGCCGTCGGGGCCGGCTGGTCGAACTTGGCCGGGTCGAGCAGCACGCTGTAGTCACGCATCAAACGGCCATTGGGCCATTGCACCTGCATGAGGAAGCGCACATAGGAATCGGGCAGCGGCTTGCTGGAGGTCACGCGCACCACGCTGCGACCTTCGGGGTTGATCACCGGGGTGAACGTCAGGTCATCGAGGACCGCCTGGCGGTCGACACCCGCGTCTACGAAGGCCTGGGCAGACGCTAGGCTGGGCGTGATCTCGGACGCCGTGAGGCCGCCCACATCGCGCAATTCGATTTCCACCGACAGCGGCTGGTTCAACTTCGACTTGAGGGTCATCTCCCCAAGTTGCAGCGCCTGCGCCATACCGGAGGACAGCGCCGAGGCGGCCGCTATTGCTAACACCAGTTTGCGAACTTGAACCATAGCCTCATCCTTTGTTTGAACGCTTCCCGCCCTGCGAGAAGGTTGGTAACCGCTGCCATTAGGCATGGCGAGCCGATAGGTCACCGACGCGCTTGTGTTTCACTTGGGACCAAGCATAGCGCCTGGCTAGAATCAATCTACAAATTGCCGCCAAGTATCTTTTACACAAGGCCTTTTATCAACAACTGCGCCAGCTCCACGGCGTTCAGGGCCGAGCCTTTGCGTACGTTATCTGACGTCAGCCAAAGATTTAGTTCCGCCGGGTCGTCGATACCGGCGCGAACTCGCCCTACGTACACCACGTCCTGGCCGACGGCGTCGCCTACGGCCGTGGGGTAATCGCCCTCCTCGACCCGCTCGATGCCCGGTGCAGCGTCGAGGGCGCGGTTCACCGCGGCCAGGTCGACCGGCGCGGCCAGTTGCAGCGACACAGTCAGGCTATCGCCGAAAAACACCGGGGCTTGAACGCAGGTGACGGAAATCTTTAGTAAAGGTGTTTCCAGCACGGCACGCAGTTCGTGTACGAGACGTTTCTCCAGGGCGGTATGACCTTGGGCGTCCGGCGTGCCGACTTGCGCCAGCAGGTTGAACGCCACCTGCCGATCGAAGAACGCCGGCTCCAACGGGCGCACGTTCAACAGTTCGGCGGTCTGGCGCGCCAACTCGCTGACGGCCTCGCGGCCCTGGGCAGAAATCGCCAGGTTGGCGGTGACGCTCACGCGCTGGATGTCCACCACACTCCGCAAGGGCGCCAGTACCACCGCAAGGTAGGTGGCACAGGGGCTCGGGCTGCCGAGCTGAAAAGGCTTTTTCAACCCGTCCAGCACATGGGCGTTGGCCTGGGGTACCACTTGCGGCGCCTGCTCCGCGGGCAATGCGCCAGACAAGTCAATCACCGCGCAGCCAGCGGCGGTGGCACGCGGGGCGAAACTCAGGGTCACCGCCGGGCCTGCGGCGAAAAACGCCAACTGCACCTTGCTGAAGTCAAACGTGTCGACCTCTTTGACCCGCACGTTCTTGCCCCGAAACGGCACCGAAGCCCCCGCCGAGTTGCTGCCCGCCAGCAGGTACAAGGTGCCCACCGGGAACTCCAGCTCTTCGAGAATCTGCACCAGGGTTTCGCCAACGGTACCGGTGGCGCCGATCACGGCGATTTCAAAGGTCTGGGTCATGGGATTGCCTCGGGCATTACGGGGGAGCGGCACTTTACCGGGTGGTGGCAAGTGAGGCAATTGGGCTGCTTTTTGCGGTGTGGTTGATGGCCTCATCGCAGCATAGGTATCTACACAACTCTGTAGCGCTCAACGGTAACCACGATGCGAAGCAAGCCGCTCTTGCTCTTGATCTTGCTCTTGATCTGCTTTTGATCTTAGGCGCCCCGTTAAACCACGCTGGCCGGAATTCGACAGGGAT
>NZ_QODJ01000108.1:0-9036 GCF_009935965.1 Pseudomonas sp. L13 | reverse complement strand
GCGTCCTGCCGGGTTACCCACGAATTCAAGCCTGCGTTCGGCCAGCGTGGTTTAACGGGGCGCCTAAGATCAAAAGCCAGAGCAAGATCACAAGCAGATCAAGATCAAGAGCGGCTCGCTTCGCATCGTGGTTACCGTCTGCGTTACAGCCTATAAAGTTGTGTAGATACCTATCGCCATCGCAGGCAAGCCACAGTTTGTACGGGATGATTTCAGGCATTACGCACCTGTTGCTGCTGGCGCAAACGCAGGTGCAACAACGGATAAGGCTGCCCAAGCCCATCATGCTCCGTTCGCCCGATCACCTCGAAGCCTTGCTTGAGGTAAAACCCCAAGGCCTGGGGGTTCTGTTCGTTGACGTCCAGTTCATCGGCATTCATGTGTTCGATCGCGTAACCCAGCAATTGCCGGCCCAGCCCCTGGCCACGGTAGTGCGGGTCGATAAACAGCATTTCCACCTTGCCCGCCGACACGCCGGCGAATCCGTTGATGCGTTGGCGCGAGTCCTTGGTGCAGATCAGCATCACCGCATCGAGGTAACGGGTCAGCACCAGGTTTTTCAGCAACTCGATATAACTGCCCGGGAGGAAGTCGTGGGTGGCACGTACCGAGTCCTCCCAGATCTGCACCAGGCGCGCGTAGTCGCTGGTTTTAGGTGTGTGAATCACCGAATGCTGACGCATACCCGCTGTCCCTTGCTGTATTCGGGGTTGATGGGCAATACGATAGACCTAAAAAAGCCCCGCATCTTCTCAGAGGCGGGGCTTTTTTTATCATCGGGCGATCAGTCGCGCTTTTCGGCCCACAAGTCGTACTCGTCGGCGTCGGTCACGGTGCACCACACTTTGTCACCCGGCTTCAGGCCGCTGGCATCGTCGATGAATACGTTGCCGTCGATCTCAGGGGCGTCGAAGAAGCACCGGCCCACCGCGCCTTGCTCGTCGACTTCATCGATGAGCACTTCGATTTCCTTGCCGATGCGCAGTTGCAGGCGCGCCGAGCTGATGGCCTGTTGGTGCGCCATGAAGCGCTCCCAACGGTCTTGCTTGACGTCGTCCGGCACCACGGCCAGGTCCAAAAGGTTGGCCGGAGCACCTTCCACCGGCGAGTACTGGAAGCAACCGACGCGGTCCAGCTGCGCTTCGGTCAGCCAGTCCAGCAGGTACTGGAAGTCTTCTTCGGTCTCGCCGGGGAAGCCGACGATGAAGGTGGAACGGATGATCAGTTCCGGGCAGATCTCGCGCCAGTTCTTGATGCGCGCCAGGGTCTTGTCTTCGAACGCCGGGCGTTTCATCGCCTTGAGCACTTTCGGGCTGGCGTGCTGGAACGGGATGTCCAGGTACGGCAGGATCTTGCCGGCGGCCATCAACGGGATCAGCTCGTCCACGTGCGGGTAAGGGTAAACGTAGTGCAGGCGCACCCACACGCCCAGGCTGCTAAGGGCTTCGCACAGCTCGGTCATGCGGGTTTTCACCGGCGCGCCGTTCCAGAAACCGGTGCGGTATTTCACATCGACGCCGTAGGCGCTGGTGTCCTGGGAGATTACCAGCAGCTCCTTGACGCCAGACTTGACCAGGCGCTGGGCCTCGTCGAGCACGTCACCCACCGGGCGGCTCACCAGTTTGCCGCGCATCGACGGGATGATGCAGAAGCTGCAGCTGTGGTTACAGCCTTCGGAAATCTTCAGGTACGCGTAGTGGCGTGGGGTCAGCTTGATGCCTTGAGGCGGTACCAGGTCGATCAGCGGGTTGTGATCCTGGCGTGGCGGCACCACCTCGTGCACGGCGTTGACCACCTGCTCGTACTGCTGCGGGCCGGTCACGGCCAGCACACTCGGGTGCACGTTGCGGATATTGCCTTCTTCCACCCCCATGCAGCCGGTCACGATGACCTTGCCGTTTTCCTTGATAGCTTCGCCGATCACTTCCAGAGACTCGGCTTTGGCCGAGTCGATGAAGCCGCAGGTGTTGACCACCACCACGTCGGCGTCCTGGTACGTGGACACGACGTCGTAGCCTTCCATACGCAATTGCGTGAGGATGCGCTCGGAGTCGACAAGCGCCTTCGGGCAACCCAGGGAAACAAAGCCAACCTTGGGGTTGGCTTTTGCGATGGTGGTGGACATGTCTAACCTCGGTATTGAATGACGCTGCCGGTCGTGCACGACAAGGCAACGGACGGGCGCTTGGTGCGCCTCTGATCAAAAAGTGCGCAATTCTATCGGTGGGCAACGCACTTGACCAGCTTTATGCAGGGAAATACGACGAGTGCTGCGCTATGCTTCGCGCCGTTGCACACGGGTAAAGCCCTTGGGTCAATAAAACGTCTGTTACGAGAAGTAAAACAGCGCATGCTAGGGTCAGCTTAGAAGCGCTGTTTATAAAAGACCTCAGGTCAAAGGGCAGGAGTGGTTGATGGGTCAGGCAAGTAGTCAGGCAGCAGGTGCCGAGCATTCAAAAGCCAAGCCGATTGGCATGCTGGTGGCGGCGGTCGGGGTGGTTTATGGCGATATCGGGACCAGCCCGCTCTACACCCTTAAAGAGGTGTTCAACGGTGGTTATGGCGTGCAGGTCAACCATGACGGTGTCTTGGGGATCCTGGCGCTGATCTTCTGGTCGCTGATCTGGGTGGTGTCGATCAAGTACGTGCTGTTCGTGCTGCGCGCCGACAACCAGGGCGAGGGCGGGATCATGGCTCTCACCGCGTTGGCGCGGCGAGCTGCCGGCACGCGGGCCAAATTGCGCGGTTTTCTAGTGGTATGTGGCCTGTGTGGCGCGGCGCTGTTCTACGGTGACAGCATGATCACCCCGGCGATTTCAGTGTTGTCGGCCATCGAAGGCTTGGAACTGGCGTTCGACGGCCTGGAAAAATGGGTGGTGCCCATTGCACTGGTGGTGCTGGTGGCGCTGTTCCTGATCCAGAAACACGGCACCGACCGCATCGGCAAGCTGTTCGGCCCGGTGATGGTTACCTGGTTCCTGGTGTTGGGCGGCCTGGGGGTGTACGGCATTCTGCAGCAACCCGAAGTGCTCAATGCGCTGAACCCGGCGTGGGGCGTGCGCTTCTTCATGGTTCACCCCGGTATTGGCGTGGCAATCCTCGGCGCGGTGGTGCTGGCCTTGACCGGCGCTGAAGCGTTGTACGCCGACATGGGCCACTTCGGCCGCAAACCCATTGCCCGCGCCTGGTTCCTGCTGGTGTTGCCGGCGTTGGTGCTCAACTATTTCGGCCAGGGCGCGATGCTGCTGGGCGATCCGGAGGCTGCGCGCAACCCGTTCTACCTGCTGGCGCCGAGCTGGGCGCTGGTTCCGTTGGTGGGCTTGTCCACCATGGCTACGGTGATTGCTTCCCAGGCGGTGATTTCCGGCGCGTTCTCGTTGACCCGCCAGGCGATCCAGTTAGGCTACATTCCGCGCATGCATATCCAGCACACCTCCAGTGCCGAACAGGGCCAGATCTACATCGGTGCAGTGAACTGGTCGTTGATGGTCGGCGTGATCCTGCTGGTGCTGGGCTTCGAATCCTCCGGTGCCCTGGCCTCGGCCTACGGCGTAGCTGTAACAGGCACCATGCTGATGACCACCATCCTGGTATCGGCGGTGATGCTGCTGCTGTGGAAGTGGCCACCGGTGCTGGCCGTGCCGCTGTTGCTCTGCTGCCTGTTGGTAGACGGCCTGTTCTTCGCGGCCAACGCGCCGAAGATCCTCCAGGGCGGCGCCTTCCCGGTATTAGCGGGGATCGTGCTGTTTGTGCTGATGACCACTTGGAAGCGCGGCAAGCAATTGCTGGTCGGCCGTCTCGACGAGGGTGGCCTACCGTTGCCGATTTTTATCAGCAGTATCCGCGTACAGCCGCCCCATCGCGTGCAGGGTACGGCGGTGTTCCTCACTGCGCGGCCCGACGCCGTACCCCATGCGCTGTTGCACAACCTGCTGCATAACCAGGTGTTGCATGAGCAGGTGGTGCTGTTGACCGTGGTCTACGAAGACATCCCTCGTGTGCCTGCAGCGCGGCGCTTCGAGGTGGATGCCTACGGTGAAGGCTTCTTCCGGGTGATCCTGCACTTCGGATTTACCGATGAACCGGACGTGCCCGAAGCGTTGAAGCTGTGCCATCTGGATGAGCTGGACTTCAGCCCGATGCGCACCACCTACTTCCTCAGCCGTGAAACGGTGATTGCCTCGCGCATCAAAGGCATGGCCCGTTGGCGCGAAGTGTTGTTTGCCTTCATGTTGAAAAATGCCAACGGCAACCTGCGGTTCTTCAAACTGCCGGTCAACCGTGTGATCGAGCTGGGCACCCAGGTCGAGATGTAAGGCGCTGCCTACCGGGAGCCGGCAATCGGCTCCCGCTTTCCTTTCTGAACCCTGTGCAAACGATGGTTGTCGACTAGGCTGGTAGGAGCGAGCTTGCTCGCGAAAAACGTCAACGATCACGCGTTAATCCTGGATAAACGCGACCCCTGTGAGGCCTTCGCGAGCGAGCTCGCTCCTACAAAAATGCCTATGAAGCCCAGAAGAGGTGCGCCATGAGTCAGCTGCTCGAACCTTACACCCTGCGCCAATTGACCCTGCTCAACCGCATCGCGGTTTCACCCATGTGCCAATACTCCAGCGACGATGGCCTGGCCAATGACTGGCACCTGGTGCACCTTGGCAGCCGAGCCGTGGGCGGCGCCGGGCTGATTTTTACCGAGGCCACGGCCGTGACCGCCGATGGCCGTATCACCGCCCAGGACCTGGGCCTGTGGAACGACGCCCAGATCGAACCGTTGCGCCGCATCACTCGGTTTATCGCGGCCCAGGGCGCAGTTGCCGGAATTCAGTTGGCCCATGCCGGGCGCAAGGCCAGCACCCATCGGCCATGGATCGGCAAACACGGCAGCGTCAAGCCGGAGGAGGGCGGCTGGGTGCCGGTGGGGCCCTCGCCGATTGCCTTCGACCCCAATCACACCCAGCCCAAGCCACTGGACGAAGCACAGATACAGCAAGTGATCGCCGACTTTGTCGCCGCCGCCAAGCGCGCCCTGACCGCAGGCTTTGAAGTGGTGGAAATCCATGCCGCCCACGGGTACCTGCTGCACCAGTTCCTCTCGCCGATCAGCAACCAGCGTCAGGATCACTACGGCGGCTCTTTCGAAAACCGCATTCGCCTGGTGCTGGAAGTGACCAAGGCCGTGCGCGCCGTGTGGCCTGAGGAGTTGCCGCTGTTTGTGCGCGTGTCGGCCACCGATTGGGTGGAAGACGGCTGGAATCCGGATGAAACCGTGGAATTGGCGCGCCGCCTGAAAGACCTGGGGGTGGATTTGATCGACGTATCGTCCGGGGGCACCGCCGCCAATGCCGAGATTCCCACCGGCCCCGGCTACCAGACGCGCTTCGCCGAGCGCGTGCGCAAGGAATCGGGCATGGCCACCGGCACCGTTGGCATGATTACCGAACCCGCCCAAGCCGAGCACATCCTGCGCACCTGCCAGGCCGACATTATCTTCCTCGCCCGTGAACTGCTGCGTGACCCTTACTGGCCACTGCACGCCGACGATGACCTGGGCGGGCGTAAGGCAATCTGGCCGGCGCAATACCAGCGGGCAACCCACCGGGACCAGCCGATCCATGAGTCAGACCTGCGGGATTGACCCTACTCGCCTCTGTGCCAAACCCACCCTGACACGGTGGGTTTTTTCTTGCGCGCGTTGTAGGCGTTGCGCAGCCGATATCGGCCACCGCGTGAGCAATCGCTGTAGGTTTTTATTACCGACGTTATTTTTTAAGTTAATACTCTAAAAAAATCCCACGAATGACGAGATAGTTTCTACGCTAAGGGTAAGCCCGACTTCTGGCCCAGGGAGACAGGCGGTTGGTCCGCGAAGCCGTTGCGCTTCTCGGGAGTTGGGAAATGGGCACCAGGAGTATTTGACTGATATCAGGAGTAGCGGTCCATGGCCAAGTCCTATGGCGTAGCGGGTGCGGTGGCGTCGTTTCTGAGCCGCCGGATGTCCTTGCGGGGTCGAAGGTTAAGTTCTGATGAAATGGAGTTGCTGGCGCAATATCGGGCGCTGACCGAGAGCGATCAGGTGGCGATGCGGTATTTGATTGGCGCGATGAAAAGCGTGTCGCGGTTCTGATCCACATCCGATCATTCCCACGTTATTGCGTGGGAATGATCGTGCGGGTGGCATCAGGTGTATTTGCGTTGTTCTGGCGCAGGCGGGAAGTACTGATAGAGCCAGGTTTCACTCAGGGTGCGGTCCTGGGTGCGAATAAACAGGCGTAGCTCAACCGGCTCAACGCTGTCGCTGGTGGGGTACCAGTCGAACAGGATGCGGTAACCCTTGATGTTGTCCAGCACCAGCACGCTGAAGTCCTTCACCTCACCGTGGGAGCAGGTCACCACAGGCTCGATGCCGGTGCCCGCCGGCAGGCGATCCAGGCCGCCGCCCTTGAAGTCCACGGCGAAACGCCGCGCCCATACTTTCGGATAATGCTCGCCGGGTGCCCAGCCTTCGGTAAAGCCGCCCATGCCCGAGCGGGTCGCGTCGACCTGTGCCAGCGGCGTACTCACCGGCGGCAGCGCACTCCAGTACAGCTTGTAGCCGTAGTTGAGCGAATCACCGGCGGCCACGGGCTTTTTCGGGGTCCAGAAGGCCACGATATTGTCCAGGGTTTCGCCAGTGGTGGGGATTTCCAGCAGGTCGATCGAGCCTTCGCCCCAGGCCGTGGTCGGTTCAACCCACAGGCTTGGGCGTTTGCTGTACCAGTCGACAGTGTCTTGGTAGCTGGCGAACTCATGGTCGGTCTGCACCAGGCCGAAGCCTTTGGGGTCGGTGTCGGCGAACGCGTTGAATTGCAGCTTGGCCGGGTTGTTCAGGGGCCGGCAGACCCATTCGCCGTTGCCGCGCCACATGGCCAGGCGGTCTGAGTCGTGGATTTGCGGGTGGATGGTGTCGCACATGCGGCGCTCATGGGTGCCGCAGCTGAACATACTGGTCATGGGCGCGATGCCCAGTTGTTCGATGGCGGTGCGCGCATTGATGTGCGCGTCGATCGCCATCACCACTTGGTTGGCCTGGCAATCGATGTCGAAGCGATACGCGCCAGTGGCGCTGGGCGAGTCGAGCAGGGCGTAGACCACAAAACGCGTGGCGTTCTTGTCCGGGGTTTCGAACCAGAACTGCGTGAAGTCGGGGAATTCTTCGCGTTTTTTCGCGTAGGTATCAATCGCCAGGCCACGCGCCGAGAGGCCGTACTGGCCGGTGGAATCCACCGCACGGAAGTAGCTGGCGCCCAGAAACGACAGCACGTCATGGCGGTCCAGCTCCGGCGCCTTGAACAGCTTGAAGCCGGAGAACCCCAGGTCGCCGGTCAGTTGCTGGGTGTCCACCGTGGTTTTTTCATAGTTGAACAGCGATGGGCGAAAATGCACTTCGCGGGCTTCACGGGTCTTGGGGTCGACGCTGTGCATGCGCACCGGCGTCTTGAAACCCATGCCGACGTGGAAGAACTGCACGTCCAGTTGGCCGTTCAACTCCTTCCACAGCGAATGGTTACGGTCATAGCCGATGGCGTTGAAGTTCTGCGGGGTCATGGTGGCCAGGGTCGGCGGCAGCACCTGCTTAGTGTCCTGGTAGTCACGGGTGGCCAATTGCTTGGCCTGGGCCTTGAGCGATTCGAAATCGAACGCCACGGCCTTGCCATCGGCAGCCTGGTTTGCGGCCCAGGCCTGCGCGGCCAGCAGGCCACTGGCCGACAAACCGGTGTAAGCCGCAATGGCCATGGATGCTTTGAGCAAATTCCTGCGGTGCATAGAGACAACCTGTCGTGAGCAAATCCCGCGCCGTTCCTGGCACGTAGCGGATCAGAAATAACGGTTCGGACATGCCTTCGGCCAAACGCAACGGACAATAAACAGACGCCGGATAGCTTAAGCGGTTCGATGAACGAGGCAAATTGATTGATGGCGGGATGATGGCGTTGCATGTGCAACAAGACATTTCCAGCATCGCAACTGAGCGTTACATCTGGAAGCACTCTAGATCACGGCTTTTTGGCACTTAGTTTTACGCTGGAGGCCTATTGGTCCTACGAACCCAAGTGTCTGGAGGCTACGAATGAATACCCGTGGATTGCTCGATCAACTGCTCAAGTCTGGCCAGGACATGTTGCAAAACAAGGCCGGCGGCCAACGCAAGTCCAATGACAAGGGCGCCCTCGGCGGCTTGCTCAACGGTGGCGGGCTCGGCAGCATGCTCGGCGGTGCCGGCGGCGGCGCCCTGGCAGCGGGAGCCATGGGCTTGCTGCTGGGCAACAAAAAAGCCCGCAAATTCGGCGGCAAGGCGCTCACCTACGGCGGCCTGGCCGCACTCGGTGTGATTGCCTACAAGGCTTACGGCAACTGGCAAGCCCAGCAGGCCAGCGCGCCCCAAGGCGAGCCGCAAACCATCGACCGCCTGCCAGCGGCCCAGGTCGAACAACACAGCCAAGGCATTCTCAAGGCACTGGTAGCCGCGGCCAAGGCTGACGGGCATGTGGATGAGCGCGAGCGCGCCTTGATCGAAGGCGAATTTACCAAGCTGGACAACGATCAGGAGTTGCAACACTGGCTACACGCCGAACTCAACAAACCCCTGGACCCCACCGACGTCGCCCGCGCCGCCAGCACCCCGGAAATGGCCGCCGAAATGTACATCGCCAGCGTGATGCTGGTAGACGAAGAAAACTTCATGGAAAAAGCCTACCTGGACGAACTGGCCCGCCAACTGAAACTTGAGCCCGGTTTAAAGCTTGAGCTGGAAAAGCAAGTACGGCTTAACGCGTAAATAGGGCCACACGCCAGTCAAACCTGTGGGAGCGGGCTTGCCCGCGAATGCGGTGGACCAGTCACTCTATTTCTGACTGATTCACGCCATCGCGGCATAGGTATCAACACCCTAACCACGATGCGAAGCGAGCCGCCCTTGATGTTGATCTGCTTGTGATCTTGATCTCAGGCGCCCCGTTAAACCACGCTGGCCGGAATTCGACAGGGATTTGGGGGGTA
>NZ_QODJ01000107.1:0-9054 GCF_009935965.1 Pseudomonas sp. L13 | reverse complement strand
GGGCGGCTAACCCGGCGTCCTGCCGGGTTACCCACGAATTCAAGCCTGCGTTCGGCCAGCGTGGTTTAACGGGGCGCATGAGATCAAGATCACAAGCAGATCAAGAGCAAGATCAAGAGCGGCTCGCTTCGCATCGTGGTTAGCGTTGGCGGGTACAGCCTACACATTGGTGTAGATACCTACTGCAGCGATGGCGGTGTATCAGTGGCAATTAGTCGACTGGACCACCGCCATCGCAGGCAAGCCAGCTCCCACAGAGATAGGTGCTGCAATTATTGCGCGCATGAAAAAGGCGACCCGCAGGTCGCCTCTTTCAACTGCGCTTGATCAGAACTCGTGATCAGCGCTGTCCGGGTTCAGGTCGCTGATGCCAAGCTTGCCGGCAGCGGCTTCGATCGAACCGGTCTGCTTGACCAGGGCGGCGATCGAGTCACGCACGATCTGGTTGCCCTTTTCATTGTCCGCGGCGATCAACTGGTCGTAATGCTCACCGTTGTTGGCGTGGTCAACCATCACTTGGATCTTCGCTTCGGTGGCCGCCAGGTCAGCCTTGAGGGCTGCATCGGCTGCCGGGTCGGCCTTGGCCACCAGGGACGACAGGCTGGCGCCGGTCAGCTTGGTGCCGTCAACACGGGTGTATTCGCCCAGGTAGACGTTACGGATGCCCTTGGCGTCGTAGAAGTGCGAGTAATGGGTGTTGTCGCTGAAGCAGTCTTGCTCGTCTTCCGGCGAGTTGGCTTCCAGAGACACTTTCATGCGCTCCCCGGCGAGCTCGCCCAAGGACAGGCTGCCCATGCCGAACAGCATTTTACGCAGGCCATCGGTGCCCGGTTCCGACTCCAGGGTGGCGCGGTAGTTGTCTTCGACGTTGGGCTTCCAGTTGTCGACCATTTCCTGCAGGTCGCTGACCAGCAGTTGGGTGACCGCACGCAGGTAAGTGCGGCGACGCTCGTTGTGGCCGCCGGTTGCACCGTCACCGGTCATGTAGTCCGACGCCGGGCGGTTGCCTGCGCCTGGGCCGGTGCCGTTGAGGTCCTGGCCCCACAGCAGGAATTCGATGGCGTGGTAGCCGGTGGCGACGTTCGCTTCGGAACCGCCCAGCTCATTGAGGCTGGCGAGTTTTTCTGGGGTGATGTCCTTGACGTCGACCTTGTCTTCGCCCACCTGGATCTCGTTATTGGCGATGATGTTGGCGTTGGCACCTGGGTTACCCAGCGCGTGTTCGTAGGACTTGTCGACGTAGTCGATCAGGCCTTCGTCCAGGGGCCAGGCATTCACCTGGCCTTCCCAGTCGTCGATGATGGTGTTGCCGAAGCGGAACACTTCGCTCTGCAGGTAGGGTACGCGCGCGGCGATCCAGGCGGTACGGGCCGCTTTCAGGGTTTCGTCGTTCGGGTTGGCGAGGAAGGTGTCGATTGCGGTCTGCAGGGTTTTTGCGGTGGATTCGGCATCGCTGTACACCGCAAACACCATGTCTGCGTAGTGCGCGACCACGGCCTTGGCGGCCGCTTCGTCGACCTGGCCAGCCGGGGCAGCCGCCGGTGCGGTAGTGCTGGCGGCAGCGGGTGCCTGGGGCGCGGCGGCCTTGTCTTTACCTTCGCCGCAACCGGCGAGAGAAATGGCAATGGCCAGCAGACTGGCGGTGGCCAGGGGCATACGAATCATGGCGAACATCCTGCTTCGGTTGTTGAAAGGGCGCGCGGGGAGCGCAAACGCTGCGACATAATGCGAAAGATTTGCATTTTGTGTAAAGGCTTATACGCGGGAAATATTGAGTATCGAAGTGTAAATTCAAAGACTCACGGCGTTATTGCGCTCGGCCTGCTTCAAATAAGCCGACAACTCCCGGGCCTGCAGCGGTTTGCTGTAGTGATAACCCTGCCCCTCATGGCACCCCTCGGAGATGACGTAGGCCTCCTGTTCGGCAGTCTCCACCCCTTCGGCAATCACCTGCATGCCCAGGCTTTTGCCCAGTTGGATAATGGCGCGCACGATGGTTGCGTCATCGTCGTCGTCCTGCAGGTCCTGGACGAAGCTCTTGTCGATCTTGATCTTGTCCAGGGGCAGGCTCTTGAGGTAACTCAGGGATGAGTAGCCAGTGCCGAAGTCATCAATGGCGATCAGCGCCCCGGAGCGGCGCAGGCTCAACAGGTGCTGGGCGGCGGTGCTGATGTCTTCCATCAGGCCGGTCTCGGTCACTTCCAGCTCCAGGCTGCGTGGCGGCAGGCGATAGATCTGCATCAGGTTGTTGACCACCCGCGGCAACTCGGTGTGGTGCAGTTGCACGGTGGACAGGTTGACGGCCATGCGCAGCGCCGTGAAGCCCTGGTCATGCCATTCGCGCAATTGCCGGCACGCCTGGTCCAGCACCCATTCGCCAATGGGAATGATGGTGCCGTTCTGTTCCGCCAGCGGGATAAACAAGTCCGGCGGTACCAACCCGTGCTCCGGGTGCTGCCAGCGCAGCAGGGCTTCCACGCCCACCACCTGATGGTCGCGGTAGCTGATTTGCGGTTGGTACACCAGGTGCAACTGCTCGCGGCTCAGGGCATCGCGCAGGTCTTTCTCCAGTTCACGGCGCCGGCGCATTTCGCTGTCGACGCTAGCGATATAGAACTGGTAACGGTTGCGCGAGCGGCTCTTGGCCAGGGTCATGGTCTGCTCGGCTTTTTGCAGCAACTTTTCGGTGCTGTCGCCATCCTCCGGGAACAGTGTGATGCCGATGGTGGCGCGCAGGCGGATCAGGTCATGGTCGAGCGCAAATTCAGCCTCCAGGTCATCGAGGATGCTTTGCGCCAGTTCGGCGGCTTCGTAGGGCTGGTCGATATCGGCTTGCACCAGAGCGAACTGGTCGCCTCCCAGGCGCGCGAGCGTACCCAGGCGCCCGCTATGGGCGCGCAAGCGGTCGGCCAGGGCCAGCAGCAGTTTGTCGCCGGCCTGGTAGGTGAACTGCTCGTTGACGCTCTTGAAGTCATCCAGGCCCACGCACAACACCGCGACACGGCGTTGCCGGCGGCCAGCGTCCGTGAGGATCTTGTCCAGTTGCGCCTGCAACTTCTGGCGGTTCGGCAGGCCGGTCAGGAAGTCGTATTGGGCCATGCGCAACAGGCTCGACTCGGCCTCGTGGCGCAAGTGGGTATTGCGCTCGATGGATTCGAGCAATTGGTTGGCGGTGTTTATCCACTGCCCCAATTCGTTGCGTTCGTGGCCCTTGAGCTGAGGGATCTTGTGCTCGCTGGGGCGGTCCGGGTTGATCGAGGTCAGGTGTTCGATCATCCGCGACAACGGTTTGGTCAGCATCCAGTGATACACCAGGTACAGCACCAGCCCCATGGCCAAGGCGCGCAATACGCCCGAGATAAAGATGATGACCGAGCTGACCAGGAAACTTCGGCCATAGGTGGCGGTGTCGAGGGTGATACTCAGGTCGCCGTAATATTCGCTGTAGGGGCCCTTGCCCACCAACGCAGTGGTAAAGGAGCGTTCCTGGCCAAGAATCAGGTCGGTCAACCAGCGGCTGGGGGACTGCTGTAAAGGGCGGCTTTTTTCCGCCAGCATGGTCTCGTTGGGGTGGCCGATAGAGGCCATGCGCACAGCGTCGTCCTGGAACAGGCCTTCGATCACCTGCATGCCCATCTCGCGATCCAGGCTGTACACGGCCTGGGTCGAGGGGTCGCGAAACATGTCGAGGATGCGCTGGGCATCGCCCGCCACGGCCTGGCGTGTCTTGTAGGCATCAAAAACGATCTGCGCCGCGCTCAGCGCCACACCCACGATCAAGGCCGACAGCAGCACAACCCGTAGCAACTTCACCGACAAGCTGTTCTTGAGTTCCAGCTTCAAAGGGGCATTCCTTGTCTCATGCGGGTGGCCGTCAATATGCCATGAGTATTGGCAATCTGGTGATGGCAGTCAAAGGGACATTGGGGCCTGAGCTGAATTGAGGTTTGGGCAGGATAAACGCAGGTACGCGCCCGCTGAGGTTCGGGCTTGTCATAAACAGGAAAGGGTAGAGTGCAGCAGCGGAGAAGGCGGAAGCTATCCGCCTTCGAGTTGGTGACGATTTAAGAAAAATCGATCTGGCCCTGGGGTTGTTGTTGCTCCCCACCGATTTTCGAGCCTTCACTGACCATGTCCAGGGCTTTGTTTGCCATGTCCATTGCGCCTTTTGCCAGGTCCAGCCCTTTATCAGCAATACCCGCTACCATTGGGATTGCACCTGCAACCCCTGCTGCCATCGAAATAGGATCCATCGTCATTCTCCACATTCATTCAGGAGGGTTATTCCTCCTGAGGTATGTGTGGTGAATTGTTACGGTTGAGTTCCGGTATCTCTGGGCTGTCTGCCTGGCGCGCATAAAAAAGCCCGGCAATCGCCGGGCTCTTTCTACTGCAAGCGTTACTTAGGCAGTGAAGGTCTTGCCTTCGAACTGCTCAGCCACGAACTTCCAGTTGACCAGGTTCCAGAACGCTTCCACATACTTTGGACGCACGTTGCGGTAGTCGATGTAGTAGGCGTGTTCCCAGACGTCGCAGGTCAGCAGCGGGGTGTCGCCGTTGGTCAGCGGGTTGCCGGCGCCGATGGTGCTGGCCAGGGCCAGGGAACCGTCAGCCTTTTTCACCAGCCAGCCCCAACCGGAACCGAAGGTGCCGACCGAAGTCTTGGTGAACTCTTCCTTGAACTTGTCGAACGAACCGAACGCAGCGTTGATGGCTTCAGCCAGCGCGCCGGTTGGTTGGCCGCCGGCGTTTGGCGCCAGGCAGTTCCAGTAGAAAGTGTGGTTCCAGACCTGAGCAGCGTTGTTGAAGATGCCGCCCGAGGAAGACTTGACGATCTCTTCCAGGGTCTTGCCTTCGAACTCGGTGCCAGGCACCAGGTTGTTCAGGTTCACGACATAGGTGTTGTGGTGCTTGTCGTGGTGGTATTCCAAGGTTTCCTTGGAGATGTGCGGCTGCAGGGCATCGTGTGCGTAGGGCAGCGGCGGCAATTCGAAAGCCATGATGATTCTCCTAATCAGGTCAGTTGCGGTGAGCGCAAGGCCGATCACGGGCGGCCAAACATGCGCCGGGGAGTTTGTACTCTTTGCGGCGCAGGGGCCTGATCATAGCACCGGGGGTGCGGCATAACCACGCAACAACTGTGTGGGATAGAGGTTCCAGAGCGTTTTGGAATATTGCTCAGGCGCTGATCAGTTGATAGGCCACCGAGAACATCATCGCGGCCACCAGCAGGTCCAGCAGGCGCCAGGTGGCCGGGCGTGCCAGCCAGGGTGCCAGCCATGCCGCGCCCAGCGCCAGGGTGGCGAACCACAGGAACGAGGCACTGGCCGCTCCGGCAACGTAGGCACCGGGTTCGGTTTGTTGCGCGCCCAGGGAGCCGATCAGCAGGACGGTGTCCAGGTAGACGTGGGGGTTGAGCAAGGTTACCGCCAGGGCGCTCAGCAATACGGCGCGCAATGAGCGCGTCTTGAGGCTGTCGCTGTGGTCCAGGCTCTGTTTCGAGCAGGCCCTGCGCAGCGCGCATGCGCCGTACCAGAGCAGGAACGCAGCGCCGCCCCAGCGTGCCACCGCCAGCAGTATCGGGCTCTGCGCCAGCACGGTGGCCAGCCCGAATACCCCAGCGGCCACTAGCAGTGCGTCGCAGATCACACACAGCGCCGCCACGGGTAAGTGATGTTCGCGGCGCAGGCTTTGCGCGAGTACAAATGCATTTTGGCTGCCGATTGCCATGATCAACCCGAGGGCCACCAGCAAACCGTTCATATAGCTTTGCCACATAGAGGAAGATCCTTGTTGATGCTCAAACGATGCTGGCTATGGTGACGCTCGAGGTTGTATAAGAAAAACCAATATTGCTGATCGCTCATTAGAGAAACTGATGTTCGACTATAAATTGCTTTCTGCCCTGGCGGCGGTGGTGGAACAAGCCGGCTTTGAGCGCGGTGCCCAGGTGCTGGGGCTGTCGCAGTCAGCCATCTCCCAACGCATCAAGCTATTGGAGGCGCGCATCGGCCAGCCGGTGTTGATACGCGCCTCGCCGCCAACGCCTACCGACATCGGCCGGCGCCTGCTCAACCATGTGCAGCAGGTGCGTTTGCTGGAGCGTGACCTGCAAAGCCAGGTGCCGGCCCTGGACGAGGAGGGCATGCCCGAGCGCCTGCGCATTGCCCTGAATGCCGACAGCCTCGCCACCTGGTGGGCCGAGGCGGTCAGCGACTTCTGCGCCGAACAGCATTTGCTGTTGGACCTGGTGGTCGAAGACCAGACCGTGGGCCTCAAACGCATGCGCGCCGGTGAAGTGGCGGCCTGCATTTGCGCCAGCGAACGCCCCGTGGCCGGTGCCCGTAGCCTGTTGCTGGGCGCCATGCGTTATCGGGCGCTGGCCAGCCCGGCCTTTCTGACGCGGCATTTTCCTGGGGGCGTGCGGGCCGACCAATTGGCGCGCACGCCTGCGCTGGTGTTCGGCCCGGATGATTTCCTGCAGCACCGCTACCTGGCGTCCCTGGGGGTAGACGGTGGTTTCGAACACCATCTCTGCCCGTCATCCGAAGGCTTTATCCGCCTGACGGAAGCCGGCCTGGGCTGGGGGCTGGTGCCTGAATTACAGGTGCGCGACCAGTTGGAAACCGGCGTATTGGTCGAGTTATTGCCAGATAAGCCCATCGATGTGCCGCTGTACTGGCATCATTGGCGCAGTGGCGGGCAACTGTTGGGCTTGTTGACCGACCATCTGGCCGATGTGTGTGGCCATTGGTTGGTGCCCTATCAGCAGTGACAAGCGTCAAGCTGCAAGCTGCAAGTGAAGAGCTCGCAGATCGTTTTTAACTTGCAGCTTTAAGCTTGACGCTGGCAGCTGCATCCGTAGGAGGCTTCATGAAAATTCTGGTCACCGGCGCAAGCGGCTTCATCGGCGGGCGCTTTGCGCGCTTCGCCCTTGAACAAGGCCTGGACGTGCGGGTCAACGGGCGGCGCGCCGAGGGTGTGGAGCACCTGGTACGGCGCGGTGCCGAGTTTATCCAGGGTGACTTGAATGACGCCGACCTGGTGCGCGACCTGTGCCGCGATGTCGAAGCCGTGGTGCATTGCGCCGGCGCCGTCGGGCTGTGGGGCAAGTACCAGGACTTCCACCAGAACAATGTGCTGGTCACCGAAAACGTCGTTGAGGCCTGCCTGAAACAGCGCGTCGGGCGCCTGGTGCACCTGTCGTCGCCGTCGATCTACTTTGACGGTCGAGACCATCTAGGGCTCACCGAAGAACAAGTGCCCAAGCGTTTCAAACATCCCTATGCCGCCACCAAGTACCTGGCCGAGCAGAAGGTGTTCGGCGCCCAGGAGTTCGGCCTGCAAGTGATAGCCCTGCGCCCGCGCTTTGTCACCGGGGCTGGCGATATGAGCATCTTCCCGCGCCTGCTGAAAATGCAGCGCAAGAACCGCCTGGCGATCGTCGGCGACGGCTTGAACAAAGTCGACTTCACCAGCGTGCACAACCTTAACGAGGCGCTGCTCAGCAGTTTGCTCGCCACTGGCTCGGCCCTGGGAAAAGCCTACAACATCAGCAACGGCGCACCGGTGCCGATCTGGGATGTGGTGAACTACGTGATGCGGCAAATGGAGCTGCCCCAGGTGACCCGTTACCGCTCCTACGGTGCGGCCTACAGCGTGGCGGCCCTGAATGAAGCCTTCTGCGCGATGTGGCCGGGGCGGCCGGAGCCGGGGTTATCGCGCCTGGGCATGCAGGTGATGAACAAAGATTTCACCCTCGACATCAGCCGCGCCAGGCATTATCTCGACTACGAGCCCAAGGTCAGCCTGTGGGCCGCGCTCGACGAGTTCTGCAGCTGGTGGAAAGCCCAGGACCCGGGCCGCCAATAAGCTCATACGCAGCAACACTTCGGGAACCCAATTCCAGGTTCCGAGTCGATCCATGCGCCGGGAGTGCGGTTTATACTCCTGCCGCTCGGCCTTGCAGCCAGCCATCTCATTGATTCAGGGTAGATTCATGCGTAACGATGCTAAAGACGACTTCGACAACGTTCCCAGCCTGCGGGCCGATCTTGGGGATGACGATGATTTCGTGCCAACCCCCGCGACGTCGGTGCGTTCGCGAACGACGCCCGTGGTCAAGGTCAAGAGCGCCAGCACCGGGCCGTTGTGGGCATTGGTTGGCGCGCTGTTGATCGCCTTCGCGGGCCTGGCCTGGTGGAGCTTCCAGCAGATCTCCCTGATGGGCCAGCAGTTGGTTGCCACCCAGGAGAGTTTTGCCCGCATCAGCGAAGAAGCTGCGGGTCGCCTGCAGGCGATCTCCGGCAAGGTCGTGGCCAGCGAAGCCAATGTGAACAACGGCAGCGAAGCCTTGAAGCTGCAGATCAAGCAGCTGGAAGCCCAGTTGCAGGAGCAGGGCAAGCAACAGTTGGGCGTCGCGGGTCAAGCCACCGAACTGGACGGCCGCCTGGCGCAGATGAGTGCCAGCACCACCGAACTGACAGCGGCCAACACCAAGCTGCAAGGCCAGGTGCAGGCCCTCACTGACGCGGTCGCCAGCCTCACGGCAGCGCAGGCCGAGGTCAAGGGCCTGGCCACCGATGTGGCTGCCTTGAAGAAGCAAGGCAACCCGAGCGCGGCCATCGCCCGTCTCGAGCAGGACCTGCTGGTACTCAAGAGCGCCCAGGAAAACCAGCCGGCCAACGTCGACGCGCCGACCAACAAGGAATTCGACGTGTTCCGCATCCAAACCACACGCAATATCACCACCTTGCAGAGCCAGGTGCAGAATCTGAATCAGCGTCTCAATGCGCCGGCTGCGGCCACACCGCTGGGCCAATGACCGTCCTTTGCAGGAGCGAGCTTGCTCGCGAAAAACGTTAACGATCACGCCGGTTTCCTGGATAAGCGCGGCGCTTGTGGGCTTTTCGCGAGCAAGCTCGCTCCTATGTATGGACTCGCCCCCACTGTCAACCCGCTTTTTAAACAATGGTATCCGGTTGCATCTATGTATCAGGCCTATTCGAGGAAGCCCTAAACAGCTTCTGGCCAACATTGGATCAGCTCGCGATA
>NZ_QODJ01000106.1:0-9153 GCF_009935965.1 Pseudomonas sp. L13 | reverse complement strand
CCCTGCCGGTTTACCCCCCAAATCCCTGTCGAATTCCGGCCAGCGTGGTTTGACGGGGCGCCTAAGATCAAGATCAAGAGCAGATCAAGAGCAAGATCAAGAGCGGCTCGCTTCGCATCGTGGTTAGCGGCAGGCCGTTTCCTTTGCCTGTGCTATACAGTCAACCAAGCAAGTGCTTGGTTGGCTGTATCTCGGATCACAAAGGAGCGCGTCCCATGTCTGTCGCTTTTCGTTTGCCGTTGCAGGTCTTCTTTGAACGTGAAGCGCGGCACCCGCGTAAAGTTTTTCTTGTTCAGCCCATCGGCGGCGGTGAGGTGCAGACCCTCACCTGGGGCGAGGTGGGCCACCAAGCGCGTTGCGCCGCGCACTGGCTGCGTGCGCGGGAGTTGCCCCAGGGCTCGCACATTGCCTTGATTTCAAAAAACTGCGCTCACTGGATCATCGCCGACCTGGCGATCTGGATGGCCGGGCATGTGTCGGTGCCGCTTTATCCCAACCTCACCGCTGAGTCCGTCGCCCATGTGCTGACCCACTCGCAGGCGCGGTTGGCGTTGATCGGTAAACTCGATGACTGGCCGGCGATGGCGCCTGGCGTTCCTGCGGGGGTGCCGACTATCAGCCTGCCGCTGTGTCCGAAGGGGACTTTCGATTTCAGTTGGGCGGACCTGCAAGCCTGTTCACCGGTCCAGGACAACCCGCTGCCGGATGCCGCCAGCCTGGCCACTATCATCTACACCTCCGGTACTACTGGCCTGCCTAAAGGGGTGATGCACAGTTTCGGCGCCTTGGGGTTTGCTGCCACGCGCGGTACTGAGTTGTTCGGCCTGGGGGAGGGTGACCGGTTGCTATCGTATCTGCCGCTGTGCCATGTGGCGGAGCGGATGTTTGTCGAAATGGCGTCGATCTATACCGGGCAAACCGTTTTTTTCGCCGAGAGCCTGGAGACCTTCCTCATCGATCTGCGCAGGGCGCGGCCGACGGCCTTGTTTGGTGTGCCGCGTATCTGGACCAAATTTCAACTGGGCGTCTACGCCAAAATCCCGGAAAAACGCCTCGATACCTTGTTGCGCCTGCCTTTTATCGGCAAGCGCGTCGGCCATAAAGTCCTCGCCGGTCTGGGGCTGGATGCGCTGCGTATCGCTCTGTCCGGCGCGGCGCCGGTGCCCGAGGCGTTGCTGCGTTGGTATCAGCGCCTGGGCCTGGATGTGCTGGAGGTGTATGGCATGACCGAAAACTGCGGCTATTCCCATGTGTGTCGCCCTGGCGGGCAAGCGCTCGGTTGGATCGGCCAGCCCTGCCCTGGTGTGCAAGTGCGCATCGACCCGTCAGGCGAAGTGCAGGTACGCAGTGGCGCGACCATGCTGGGCTATTTCAAGGACCCGCAGAAAACCGCAGATACGCTCACCGCAGATGGCTTCCTGCGCACGGGCGACAAGGGCGAGCAGGACGCTGACGGTCGTCTGCGCCTGACCGGGCGCCTCAAGGAGATCTTCAAGACCAGCAAAGGCAAATACGTGGCCCCGGCGCCGATTGAAAACCGCCTGGCCGAACATGCGCGTATTGAACAGGTGTGTGTGGTCGGCGAGGGGCTCAGCGCACCGATCGGGCTGTGCGTGTTGTCGGCGCCGGGCGAGGACCGCCACGCCCTGGGCAGTGGCCTTCAGCGTTGGCTGGCACAGGTGAATGCCGGCCTGGATAAGCATGAGCGCATGGGGCAGTTGGTGGTGGTGAAAGATCACTGGGCGGTGGAAAACGGTTTTCTCACGCCGACCTTGAAGATCAAGCGCAACGTGATCGAGTCGACGTACGGGCCACAATTACAAGCGTGGAGCGCGCGCGCCGAAACCGTTCTGTGGCAGGATTAGGGCCGTAATAAAACCAACAAGGACAACCGTATGAGCCTGTGGCGTACCCAACCGAATATCGAACACCTCAACGCGATCCAGAAAAACACCATCGGTGAATTGCTGGATATTCGTTTCGAAAGCTTCGACGACGAATCCCTCACCGCCAGTATGGTGGTCGACCACCGCACCCATCAGCCCTACGGCCTGCTGCACGGCGGCGCCTCGGTGGTACTGGCCGAAAGTGTCGGCTCCATGGCTGCCTATTTGTGCATTGATGCCAGCAAGTTCTATTGCGTGGGCCTGGAGGTCAACGCCAACCACCTGCGCGGTGTGCGCAGCGGGCGGGTGACGGCGGTGGCCAAGGCTATTCATATCGGGCGGACCACCCAGGTGTGGGACATCCGCCTGAGCAGCGACGAGGGCAAGGCCAGTTGTGTCTCGCGCCTGACCATGGCCGTGGTGCCGCTGGGTGAACAACCGCCGGCGCGATAGGCGTGGCGTGAGTGTCATCATTCCTGGCAGTTACAGTCATTGCTGTAGGCGCCGGGCATGGTGACAATCCCCCTCTGTTTTGGTTGATGGAAACTGTATGTCGCAGCACGTGTTTTTTACCCACGCCAATGGCTTCCCTTCGGCCACTTACGGCAAGCTGTTTGCCGCCCTGGCCCCGGAATATGCGGTGGCGCATCTGCCGCAGCACGGTCACGACCCCAGGTTCCCGGTGGATGATAACTGGCAGAACCTGGTGGACGAGCTCATCCACCATCTGGAGCAGCAGCCAGAGCCGGTATGGGGCGTGGGCCATTCCCTCGGGGGCGTGCTGCATTTGCACGCGGCCATGCGTTGCCCGCACCTGTACCGGGGCGTGGTGATGTTGGATTCGCCGGTGCTCACCCGCGCAGACCGCTGGGTGATCCGCGCTGCCAAGCGCTTTGGCTTTATCGACCGCCTCACCCCAGCCGGGCGCACGCTTGGCCGGCGCGAAGAATTCACCGACCTGGACACCGCGCGCAGCTACTTCGCCGGCAAGACCCTGTTCCGTGGCTTCGACCCTGATTGCTTTGACGCATACCTGCAACATGGCCTGCAGCAAGTGGGCGACCGTCTGCGACTGCGGTTCGACCCGGCCACCGAAATCAGCATCTATCGCGGCGTGCCCCACACCAGCCCTGGCCAGATACGCCAGTTGAAGGTGCCACTGGCCGTGGTGCGTGGCCGCCAGAGCCGGGTGGTGATGCGTCACCATGCCAGCGGCGTCGACCGCCTGCCCATGGGCGAAATGCTCACCATGCCCGGCGGCCATATGTTCCCGCTCGAACGCCCACAGGACACCGCTGCCTTGATCAAGACGCTGTTCGCTCGCTGGCAAGCCCGTGAGCGCGATTGCGCATGAGTACGCCTGTCGAAGAGGTTCGCTTGAGCCTGCCGCATATCGAACTGGCCGCGCATCTGTTCGGGCCTGAGGACGGCCTGCCGGTGATTGCCCTGCATGGCTGGCTGGACAACGCCAACAGCTTTGCGCGCCTGGCGCCCAAGCTGCACGGCTTGCGCATCGTTGCCCTGGACATGGCCGGGCATGGGCATTCGGCGCACCGCCCGGCCGGCGCCGGGTATGCCTTGTGGGATTACGTCTACGACGTGCTGCAGGTGGCCGAGCAACTGGGTTGGAAACGTTTTGCATTACTCGGCCACTCTCTTGGCGCCATCGTCTCCCTGGTGTTGGGCGGGGCCTTGCCGGAGCGGGTGACACACCTGGGGCTGATCGACGGCGTGATCCCGCCGACCGCCAGCGGCGAGAACGCGGCCGAGCGCCTGGGCATGGCCTTGCAGGCGCAATTGAGCCTGCAAGACAAGCGCAAGCCGGTCTACAACAGCCTTGATCGAGCGGTTGAGGCGCGGATGAAAGGCGTAGTGGCGGTCAGCCGTGAAGCGGCGCAGCTCCTGGCCCAGCGCGGTTTGATGCCGGTACCGGGCGGTTACACTTGGCGCAGCGATAGCCGCCTGACCCTGGCGTCACCGATGCGCCTGACCGATGAACAGGCCATGGCATTCGTACGACGGGTCGGGTGCCCTACGCAGTTGGTGGTCGCGGCTGACGGCATGCTGGCGAAACATCCCGAATTGCTTTCTCAGCTACCCTTCACGGTGACCACGCTGCCAGGCGGCCATCATTTACACCTGAATGACGAGCCCGGCGCGGCTCTTGTTGCAGACTGTTTCAATCGGTTCTTCTCCACGCCTTGACTTGGCGGGGTCAACTGCCGAGGCTGGGCGGATTGAAAGGGAGTCAACCATGAACACACTCAATATCGCTGTGACCAACATTGGCCAGGGCTCACTGATCCGATGAGCCTGGGTAAAGGATGTATCCGTGCCCTTGGCCTTTGCTGTTTCAGCCCCCTGGTATTTGCTGCCGACCTGCCCGGCAGCCAGGATCTGCCGGCGGTAACCCGCCAGGTTGATGCGCAAATCGTCGATTACCGCCCTGCTGAAGACAAGGAACGCATCTACCCCATGGGCGCGATCCGCAAGATCAGCGGCCAGTTGCGCTACGAAGGCCAAGCCATCGCGCGCGGCCCAGTCACTGCAATCACCTATGAATTGCCCGCCGAACACAGCTCCAGCGCCGCCTTTACCGCAACGCGTGAAGCCTTGCAGGCCAAGGGCGCGCAGTTGTTGTTCTGGTGCAAGGCCCGCGATTGTGGCGAAAGCAGCCTGTGGGCCAACGAGGTGTTCGGCAACGCCAAGCTGGTGGGCGCCGACGGCCAACAGGAATACCTGCTGCTTCGCCTGGCCGCCCCGCAAGACAATTCCCTGGTTGCGCTGTACGGCATCACCCGTGGTAACCGCCGCGCCTACCTGCATGTGGAGCAACTCGACGCCAGCGCGCCTTTGAGCGAGCTGCTGCCCACCTCGGCCACCCTGCTGCGTGAACTCAAAAGCACTGGCGAGCTGGATTTTCCCGCGCTGGTTGCCGAGCCGGATGACACTTGGCTGACCTTGATATCCCGAGCCTTGAACCTCGACACCACCCTGCGCGTGAGCCTGAGCGGGCCGCAGGCCGAGGCCTGGCGCCAGGCGCTGGTGGAGAAGGGCGTGCGCACCGCCCGTCTGGAAACCGGCACCGGTGAAACCCAAGGGCTGCATCTGCATCTGATACGCTAAGCATCACAGGGCGAACGGACCCGTGCCGTTCGCCTAAGCTCTCTTCCTACAGCCTTCTTTTCGAGATACCCGATGCTCAATAACGATCGCCTGCTGGTGCAAATCCTGCTGCTGGTGCTGTTTGGTGCCAGCTTCTGGGTCATGGCGCCGTTCTGGTCGGCGCTGTTCTGGGGCGCGGTGCTGGCCTTTGCCAGTTGGCCGCTGATGCGTTTGCTCACTCGTTGGCTCGGCGGTCGGGAGTCCCTGGCCGCCGGCATCCTGACGTTGGGCTGGATGTTGCTGGTGGCGGTGCCATTGGTGTGGCTGGGATTCAACCTGGCTGACCATGTGCGTGATGCGGTGGCGCTGATCAAGGACATCCAGGTCGACGGCTTGCCCGAGGCGCCGACCTGGCTAGGGTCGATCCCCTTTGTCGGCGAGCGCCTGGTGGCGACGTGGGACAGCATTGATCAACAAGGCGCGGCGCTGATGGTCAGCATCAAGCCGTACCTGGGCCAGGTCGGCAATTGGTTGTTGGCGCGCAGTGCGCAAATTGGCGGCGGCATTCTTGAGCTGACCCTGAGCCTGGTCTTCGTGTTCTTTTTCTACCGCGACGGGCCGCGCCTGGCGATGTTTGTGCACCGCCTGTTGGAGCGTCTGATCGGCGAGCGCGCCGGCTATTACATCGAACTGGTGGCTGGCACGGTGCAGCGGGTGGTCAATGGTGTGATCGGCACCGCTGCGGCCCAGGCGCTGCTGGCGCTGATCGGCTTTCTGATCGCTGGCGTTCCGGGCGCGCTGGTGCTGGGCATCGTGACCTTCTTGCTCAGCCTGATTCCCATGGGGCCGCCGCTGGTGTGGATCCCGGCCACGGCGTGGCTGGCGTGGAAGGGCGACTACACCTACGCGGTGTTCCTGGGCGTGTGGGGCACGTTCGTGATCAGCGGCGTGGATAACGTGCTCAAGCCGTACCTGATCAGCCGTGGCGGCAACTTGCCGTTGGTGATTGTGTTGTTGGGTGTGTTTGGCGGGTTGATAGCGTTCGGCTTTATCGGCCTATTTATTGGCCCGACGTTGTTGGCGGTGGCTTACAGCCTGCTGACAGACTGGAGCGCGAGCCAGGCGCAGGTGCGCCGCGAAGACAAACCGTGTAACTGATCGGTGACTACATAACTGGCCGTCTGTAGGAGCGAGCTTGCTCGCGAAAAACGTCAACGATAACGCGTGCTTCCTGAATAAACGCGGCGCCTGTGAGTTTTTCGCGAGCAAGCTCGCTCCTACATTTTGCCCTCTCACAGGTGCTCGTGCGACTGCCTTCTTAAACCCTCGGCAACCACATCACCGCCGTCAGCCCACCGCCCGGTGTGTCCTCCAGGCTCAGGTGGCCGCCGAGTCGCTCGACGGCCTCCCTGGCAATAGTCATCCCCAAACCGACCCCTCCCGAATTGCGGTTGCGCGACCCTTCCAGGCGAAAGAACGGCTCGAACACCGCTTCGCGCTTGTCGGCGGCGATCCCCGGGCCGTGGTCGATCACCCGTATCACCAGGGCGCCGCGGCTGTCGGCCAGTTCTACCCGGGCGGTGCCGGCATAACGCAGGGCGTTGTCGATCAGGTTGTTCAGGCAGGAGCGCAGGGCCATCGGTTGCACCTGCAAGGGCGTACATGTGCCGGAAAACTGCACATCGCGGCCTTGGTCCTGGGCGTTTTCACTTAGAGACTCCACCAATGCCTGCACATCGAGCCAATGCCGTGTCTCGCTGGTGCGCTGTTCGTGCAGGTAGCTCAAGGTGGCATCGAGCATGCCGATCATGTCGTCCAGGTCCTGGCGCATCTGGCCTTGCAGCTTGGGGTCTTCGATTTGCTCCAGGCGCAGCTTGAGACGCGAGAGGGGGGTGCGCAGGTCGTGGGAGACCGCGCCGAGCATGCGTGCGCGCTGGCTGACCTGTTCGCGGATGCGCTTTTGCATCAGGTTGAAGGTGGAGGCCGCCTGGCGTGCCTCGCGAGGGCCGGACTCCACCAAGGGCGGGCTGTCGAGGTCGACGCTCAAGCGCTCGGCCGCCGCGCTCAGGCGCTGGATCGGCCGGCTCAGCAGTTTGGCGCCGTACCAGGCGGCGATGATCAGCGAGATAAATTGGAATGTCAGCGGCACCACCGGGCCGCCGAACCAGGGGCGAGGCGCCTTGCGCAAAGGCGTGAGGCTGCCGTCCGGTTGTTCGACGAACGCCGCGCGGGGCGGTGGCGGCGGGCCGTAGTGGTGGAACCAGAAGAACGCCAGCACATGGGCCAGCACAATCGCCACCAGCAACAGGCCGAACAGTCGCCCGAACAGTGTGTTGAAGGGGGCGCGCATCAACCGATATCCCGGGCGTCGAACAGGTAGCCTTCGCCGCGTACGGTCTTGATCAATTGCGGAGCCTTGGGGTCATCCCCCAGCTTCTGGCGCAGGCGCGACACCAGCAAGTCGATGCTGCGATCAAAGGCCTCGATGGAGCGCCCACGGGCCGCGTCCAACAGCTGTTCGCGGCTCAGCACGCGGCGCGGGCGTTCGATAAACACCCACAACAAACGAAACTCGGCGTTGGACAGCGGCACCACCAGGCCGTCATCGGCCACCAGCTGGCGCAGCACGCTGTTCAGGCGCCAAGTGTCGAAGCGGATATTGGCCCGCTGTTCGGTGCGGTCATCACGCACCCGGCGCAGGATGGTCTGGATACGCGCGACCAGTTCTCGGGGCTCGAACGGCTTGGACATATAGTCGTCTGCCCCCAGTTCCAGGCCGATGATGCGGTCGGTGGGTTCGCAACGGGCAGTAAGCATCAGGATCGGAATATCCGACTCGGCGCGCAGCCAGCGGCATAACGTCAGCCCGTCTTCGCCTGGCAACATCAGGTCGAGCACCACCACATCGAAGGTCTCCGCTTGCATGGCCTGGCGCATGGCGGTGCCGTCGGTGACACCCGAGGCGAGAATATTGAAGCGTGCCAGGTAGTCGATCAGCAGTTCGCGGATCGGCACGTCGTCGTCGACAATCAGCGCGCGGGTGTTCCAGCGCTTGTCTTCGGCGATCACCGCGTCTTTTGGCGCTTCGTTTACAGGGTCGCAAGGGGTATGCATAGCGAGGTCATCTGCCTGGTTGTGGCTGTCAGCATAGGCGCCCAGTTCCAGGGCTGGAAGTGCTGGGCGGGCGGTCATGTGCGCGAGGCTAGCCGGGCGGCGTATTGGGGGCGTGTCGTGAATGTATCGGGGTTGAAACAATTGCCCTGAATCGCCGGTATTGGGCGCTTGATCGGTATTTACCGATCATCGGATCCCGCAACGGCGCTGCTTGCGCTACAATCCGCGCCGATTTCGACTTGCCTGAGAGCCCATTCCAATGTCCGTCTGCCAGACTCCTATCATCGTCGCCCTGGATTACCCCACCCGTGACGCCGCACTGAAGCTGGCTGACCAGTTGGACCCCAAGCTTTGCCGGGTCAAGGTCGGCAAGGAATTGTTCACCAGTTGCGCGGCGGAAATCGTCGGCACCCTGCGTGACAAAGGCTTCGAAGTGTTCCTGGACCTGAAATTCCATGACATCCCCAACACCACGGCGATGGCCGTTAAAGCCGCGGCCGAGATGGGCGTGTGGATGGTCAATGTGCACTGCTCCGGTGGCCTGCGCATGATGAGCGCCTGCCGCGAAGTGCTGGAACAGCGCAGCGGCCCCAAGCCGTTGCTGATCGGCGTGACCGTGCTCACCAGCATGGAGCGCGAAGACCTGGCGGGCATTGGCCTGGATATCGAGCCGCAGGTGCAAGTGTTGCGCCTGGCAGCTCTGGCGCAGAAAGCCGGCCTCGACGGCCTGGTGTGCTCGGCCCTGGAAGCCCAGGCCCTGAAGAACGTTCACCCCTCGTTGCAACTGGTGACGCCGGGTATCCGTCCCACCGGCAGCGCCCAGGATGACCAGCGCCGTATCCTCACGCCGCGCCAGGCCCTGGATGCGGGCTCTGACTACCTGGTGATCGGCCGTCCGATCAGCCAGGCGGCGGATCCTGCAAAAGCGTTGGCAGCGGTCGTCGCCGAGATCGCCTGATTTTTAGAGCGGCAAAAATGTGGGAGGCCCCACTAAGTCTCCGACATAGCGCTGTCGCGCATCAAACTGGTTCATCGTAAGGTTTAAGAA
>NZ_QODJ01000105.1:0-9335 GCF_009935965.1 Pseudomonas sp. L13 | reverse complement strand
GGCCAGCGTGGTTTAACGGGGCGCCTGAGATCAAGATCAAAAGCAGATCAAGAGCAAGAGCGGCTCGCTTCGCATCGGGTTACCGGCAGATCAAGAGCTACTCGCTTCGCATCGTGGTTAGGTTGGGGTTGGGGGGCTTTTGCTTTTTTGGGCGACACCGTGCAGCAACAGTGCCTCAAACACGCGCTGCACGCGTGGCTCATCACTGTGGGCCACATTGAAGCGCATCGAGTCGCGGTGGGCCGGGTCGTAGCCAAACAGGGCGCCGGGGGCCAGTACCATGCTGCGTTTCAGCGCTTCCTGGGCCAGGAGTTCGCCGTTTACGCCGGGCGGCAGGCGTGCCCAGATGAACATCCCGCCTTCGTACGCCATGGGCAGTTCGCACCCGCAGCGTTTGAGCCATTGTTCGACGCGTCCACCGGCTTCCATCAGGCGCTGCACCATGCGTTTGCGGTGTTTGGCGTAGCTGCCTTCGCTGAGCATGCGGTAGACGATTTGTTCGAACAGTTCGGAGGTGACGCCGCCGCTCATCAATTTCATGTTGGTCAGGTTGGCGGCCAGTTGCGGGGCGGCGACGACGTAGCTGACGCGGGTGTTGGCACTCAGGATCTTCGAGAAACCCGACAGGTAGGTGACCTGGTCCAGCCCGGCGACGGCGGCCAGGCGTGGGGGTGGGTTGGGGTGCAGGTCGCCGTAGAGGTCGTCCTCGACGATGTGGCAGTGGTACTGCTGGGTCAGTTGCAACAGGCGGAAAGCCTGGCTGGGGCTGAAGGAGTGGCCGGTGGGGTTGTGCAACACGCTGGTGGTCAGATACAGGCTGGGGCGGTGTTCGGCCAGCAGTTGTTCGAGGGCGGTGAAGTCAAAACCGTCGGGGCGCCGGGCAATGGTGATGACCTTGACGCCGTGCAGCGCCAGGTTGGCGTGGAAGTTGAAGTAGCACGGCGCGTCGAGCAGCACCGTGTCGCCCGGGCGTGCGAGCAGGCGCATGAGCATGTCCAGGCCCTGCACGGTATTGGGTGTGGTGATGATTTGTTCCACCGGCACCGACAAGCCTTCGCCGTGCAGTTTCTGTTGCAGCGCCTGGCGCAACGGCAACAGCCCCGCCGGTGTGCCCAGCCCGGCGATGCGCAGTGACGGCGCACGCACTACGCTGCGCATGGCTTGGCGGATCGCTTCGCCATTGAGCCAGTCCTCCGGCAAATGCCCGCCACCGGGGCGCAGTTCGCCACTGGCGGTGGCCAAGGGCCGGCGCAATACGCTGAGCAGGTCCTGGGGCAACAGGTCTACCCAGGTCGCCGAGGCAGGGCGGGTGCTGTCCATCGCCACGAAGTAGCCGCGGCCTTGGCTTGAGGTGAGCAGGTGGCGGCCGCGCAGGCGGTCCAGGGCCTCATTGAGGGTGAACTTGCTGACGCCGAGGATCTGGGTCAGCTCACGCACGGATGGCAATTTGCTGCCCGGGGCCCATTCGCCATTTTCGATGGCGTGGCTGAACGCCTCGACGATCTGCTGGACCTTGGGCGTGCCCTCTACAAAAGCGATGGCGGATACAAACATGACGCGTCCTTGTGTTTGCCGGTGCTTTTACCGGTGAAGTTAGGCCGGATTAGGCATCACTTTACCTGCCTTGCGCAATGCCACTCCCCTAGACTGCTCGCCATCTCGCCAGGAGATGGCGGAACTTCCTACACCCGAGCAATGGATTTTGCATTTCCATGAAGACTTATATGTGCGCACCCTGCGGTTTTATGTACGTAGAAGAACTGGGCATTCCGGAGGACGGAATTCCCGCAGGCACCCCTTGGGAAGAGGTTCCTGAAGACTGGGCATGCCCGGATTGTGGCGTGACCAAGGCCGATTTCATGGCCATCGAACTCTAACGCTCCATCCACGAAAGGAATCGTCCCATGGACAGCAAACTGATCAACGCCACCGTCCCGTTCTGCACCGGTGTGGCCCACCAGAAATACCTGGGCGCCGAAAAGGGCCTGCAAACCGCCATCGAAGGTGACTGCACCCACTGGTACATCGACGGCAGCCTGTTCGGCGAAATGGTTGATGACTGGACCGAGGCGCGTATCGTAAGCCTGCAGGCGCAAATCGCGGCCACGGGGGTCAAGCCGGTTTTTCACGGCAACTTCAAGGCGCCGTTGGGCAGTGATGTCGAAGCCTTCCGTAGTGCGGCCGTGGAGTACGTGAAAAAGGAAATCGACATCGCCAGCCGCCTGGGCGCGCCGTTGATCATTCACGGTGGTTGCATCGTCGAGCCGAAAATGGTGCTGATGGCCAAGAAGGTTGCCCTGGAGCATTACCTCAAGTCGGTGCAGGAACTGGCGTTGTACGCCGAGGCCAAGGGCACGGATATCTACCTGGAAAACCTGTCCAACTACGTCAACTATCGGCCATTCCATTACATCTTCACCCATGAAGCGGAATACGCCTTTGTGTTCGAGCGCCTGCAAGCCCACAGCAATGTGTACTTCTTCCTCGATGCCGGCCACGCCAACATCGAAAACGGCCTGCCGGCAGAAGTGGTGCGCAAGTACCACCACCTGATCAAGGGCATTTCCTTCAGCAACAACAACGGCGTGCAAGACCAGCACTTCGGCATCCATGACGGCAACTGCGATTACGCCGATGTGCTGCAGGCCATTGTCGAGACCAACTGGAAGGGTCTGGTCGCGTTTGAAACCCGCAACCAGACCGCCAAGGCCGCCCTGGCTGACCTGGCAGTGATGTACCGAAACTCCCTGACCACCGAAATCGCCGTCGCCTGATCGGCCGGGGCGAGCGCCGGCTGCGTTCGCCCTGTTGCTGCTGTTTCTCTTTATTCAAGGTGCTGGCCATGACAAGTGCGTTAACCCTGTCTTCATTTCTCTACTTTCTGCTGTTTTGCGCCACCATGACCTTCAGCCCGGGCCCCATGACCCTGCTGTTGCTCAGCCTGGGCTTGAAGGACGGCCTGCGCAGTTCGATCCCGGCGCAGGTCGGCGCCAGTGTGTCGTACCTGATTTCGATCCTGATCTTTGCCGTGGGCTTCTCGGAACTGATCAAGGGCAACCTCGCCATTACCCAGACCATCCAGTTTGTCGGGGTGGTCTACATTCTTTACCTGGCCTACAAGCAGTGGACCAGCAGTGGCGTGTCGATCAACAACGCCGGCGCGGTTGAGGGCGCGCGCAGCCTGTTCGGCAAAGGGCTGTTGACCGGGTTTTCCAACCCCAAGACCATCATCATGTTCAGCGCCGTGTTCCCGCAGTTTGCCGGCTCCGGTGAACACAGCTCGGCGGCAGACATCGCCATCCTTGGCCTGACCTTCCTGCTGCTGCAATTTGCCAGCGGCTGCCTGTATTGCTATTTCGGCCAGCGCATCAAGCATGTACTGGAAAACCCCAAGCGGCGCGTGCTGTTGCAGCGGATCACAGCCGTGTTGCTGCTGGGCGTGGCCTTGATGCTGGCGCGTGGGTTTTCGCACTGAAGTATTAGCCAATAAGCGGTAGTGGCGATTTGACGTTGCCCTGTTAGACTCCAGGCAATCACCCAGGATCGCCCCCACCATGCCAGCCGTCGGAGGAAAAGGACTTCCGCTCGCTTTGCGCTTGTACAAATCCCGCCTGCTGGGGCTGACGCTCGGCTTTGTGTGCGTGGCGTTCGGCATGTATCCGTTGAACCCGCCCCTGTGGGTGTGGGCCTGGATGCTGATCAACGCGTTTGCGTGGCCGCATCTGGCTTTTCAATGCTCGTTGCGCTCGGCCAATACCTTGCGCAGCGAACGCCGCAGCCTGCTGTTCGATTCCTTTTGCGGTGGGTTCTGGGTTGGCGCGATGCACTTCAACCCGCTGCCCAGCGTCACCACCCTGTCGATGATGAGCATGAACAACGTCGCCATCGGCGGGCCGCGCTTTTTGTTCGCGGGTTGGGCGGCGCAGGCATTGGGGCTGGGCACCGCGCTGCTGCTGTTCACGCCTGGGTTTATCGCCGTGACCACCCAGGCCCAGCTGTATGCCTGCCTGCCGATCCTGATGCTGTACCCCTTGGCCCTGGGCTGGATCTGCTACCGCCAGGCCGTCACCTTGGCCCGCCACAAGCGTGAGCTGCTGGCCTTGAGCCGCACCGACAGCCTGTCGGGCCTGCTCAATCACGGCGCCTGGAAAGACCACCTGGACCTCGAGTTTCAACGTTGCCGCCAAGGCCCGGCCGGTGCCGCCATCGCGTTGATCGACATCGACCACTTCAAGACCATCAACGACACCTACGGCCATGTGACCGGCGATATCGTCCTGCGCCAACTGAGCAAGGTGCTGCGCCAGAACCTGCGCACCACAGACCTGGCCGGGCGTTATGGCGGCGATGAGTTCTGCGTGATCCTGCCAGACATGCCCCTTAACCGTGCCACCGAGGTAATGGAGGCCCTGCGCGGTCGCTTCAACGCCTTGGCCTACGCCCAGGATCCGACACTGCGAGTGAGCTTGAGCATCGGCCTGGCGCCTTACCAGCCGAGCCACGCCGACTCCATCAGTTGGCTCAACGATGCCGACCAGGCGCTGTACGAGGCCAAGAGCAGCGGGCGCAACCGGGTCAGCTCGGTACAGGGCAGTTGGTTGCGGTCGGTTTAGTGGGGTAGGGTGGCGGGGCACCCTCCAACAAAAAACAAGGATCGGTCCATGCTCTTTTCCTTCCCGCAAACCCTGTTGGCCGCCACCCTGGCCTTGTCTTTCAGCCTGCCGGCCTACAGCGCCGAGCCCCATACACAGATCCAGCAACAGGCCGAACAATACAAGGCCGAAGCCTTGAAGCTGCTGGAGCGCCTGGTGAATATCGACTCGGGCTCAGGCTACGAGCCGGGCCTGACCCAAGTGCGCGATATCGCCGTGGATGAGTTGAAACAATTGGGTTTCAGCATCGAATTGGTGCCGGATAAAGCCGCCAACAACAGCCATGTGGTTGCCACCCTCAAAGGCACCGGCAAGGCCAAGATCCTGCTCATGGCCCATATGGACACCGTATTCAAGGAAGGCTCGGCTGCCGAGCGCCCCTTCCACATCAAGGACGGCCGCGCCTACGGCCCCGGCGTGATGGATGACAAGGGCGGCATCGTCGCGGGCATCTATGCGCTCAAAGTCCTCAAAAGCCAGGGCTTCAAGGATTACGCGCAGATCACCTTCCTGCTCGACGCCAGCGAAGAAACCGGCTCCGACGCCGCCTCCGAACTGATCCGCAACACTGCCAAGGGCCACGACGTGACCCTGAACCTGGAACCCGGCCGCCCCGCCGACGGTCTGGTGGTGTGGCGCAAAGGCAGCGCCACCGCCGTGGTCGAAGTCAAAGGCAAAGCCGCCCACGCCGGCGTCGCCCCGGAGCTGGGACGCAACGCAGCCATGGAAGCCGCGCACCAGATCCTGCAACTGGGCAAACTGGGCGATGAAGACAAGAAAACCACCATCAACTTCACCGTGCTCAAGGCCGGCGACCGCACCAACGTCATCCCTGACCAAGCCACCGCCAAGGCCGACGTGCGTGCGGCCGTGCCGGAAGAATTCGACCGGATCGAGAAAGACCTGGCGCGGGTTTCAGCCAACAAATTGATCCCGGAAACCGAAGTAAAAACCAGCCTGCAGCGTGGCCTGCCACCGATGCCGCAGACGGCCGAATCGGATAAGTTGGTGGCGATGGCCCAAGGAATTTACGGCGAACTGGGACGCAAGTTGACTATCGAAGGCAGTGGCGGTGCGGCAGATGCCAGCTTGTCCGCTGGGGTAGGCACGCCGACGTTGGATGGGTTTGGGATAGTGGGGGGCAATATTCATACGCCGGAGGAATATGCAGAGGTGGAAAGTGTGGCGCCGCGGGTTTATTTGTTGAGCCGGATGATTATGGAGCTTTCCAAGCGCTGATCAGATCGAACGAAGCGGGTTTGAATGTGGGAGGAATGCCAGCCAGGTAAACGCAGGCCCCCTGTGGGAGCGCGCTTGCCCGCGAAGGCGGTGTGTCAGTCGCTGCATGTGTTACTGCACTACCGCTTTCGCAGGCAAGCCAGCTCCCACAGGGGATCGTGTTCGCTTGGTTTTGTTGGATTATTCGTCTGCTGTCGCTTCAGCGTGATAACGAATTAGACATTCAAGCAATGTTTTCATAAAGGCTCTGTTGTCGACGATTTCATCTTCGAAGTAAGTGTCAAATAGATAAAATACGGACTCAAAATTTTCGTCCGTGCTGAGAAAATGCTGGAGTGTGTTGATGTGCCATTCTCTTTCATCTTGCTTATATTTGATGAATTTAGGCTTAGTTAGTTTATTGAATAACCATGTGAGTTCCTCGTGATGGTTCACGTTTATAGAGGTAATTAGCTCTTCTCGGTCCGCATCTCTGGTGTTTTCGATGCAGTAGGTAAATAATAATCCTTTAAGTATTGATAGCTGTGGTTGTATTTTCATGTTTAAAAGTCCATGTAAGCAGTAAAGAGGTTTCTGTCTTCATTCAAATGCACAAAGGCTTATCTCTGTTTTCCATATTCTGATTTATCCCTTTTATACCCTTCACCTATAAACTTCTCCATACAGATCATTGAATTGCAAAGCGAAGCGGGTTTGAATGTGGGAGGAGTTCAAGGTAAGCGCAGATCCCCTGTGGGAGCGGGCTTGCCCGCGAAGGCGGCGCGTCAGTCGCTGCATGTATTACTGCAGTACCGCTTTCCCAGGCAAGCCAGCTACCACATTTGGTATTTGTTGATTTGAGCGTTGTGTTCGCTTGACTGATTGGCATTAGGGCTTGCCCCCTCCCACATTGAGTATTCGATGTATTCAATGTGGAAGTCACCATGTGGCAGGGTCTTCGAGGCTGGCTTTTTGGAGGTCTTCTTCCCACCATTCATTAGTTGATCTATAAATTTCTTCGAAAAAACCTTTTGGATTGTCCATTTCACTCCATCCCCAAGGCAGGGTGCAATAATAGCCGGGAGCCTGTCTCAATAAGTGCGAAAAATCAAAGGCTTCGTCGCTAAGTGCAGCCCCCAATTTGTCGCATAAGACCTTGCGATGTCGATAGCTTAGATCTGAAGATTTCTCAATTATGTATTTTTTGATCAGTCGCCTTCTGTCTGTGTCAAGGTTGATGTCGTAACGTGCAAACTCTTTACCTAAAGTCTCTTCGCGATCATAAATATCGAACGGGCTGAGTAAGTGCCGAAGTTTCGGTGCGTACGGGATATCTAGAAAAGGGTGTTTCAGCATTAGTCATTACTCACAGGGAATACGGTATAAAATTCTTTGGTTTCGCGATCAAATTTTGCGATCGCTGCATCCAAGCTTTCATCAAGTATTGGATTGTTTCGGTCAGAAGGGTTTGGTATGTATCCTCTTCCGCAATCCTGCATTTCGATTCGGACAACGGGGTTGCCGTAGTAATCTTCCCCGGTAAAAGGCGGTAGATTGCGTTCTGCCCTGGTGGTTACCTCATTTAGTACAGCGAATTGCGCGCGATGACTTTTAAATTGCGTGCTTAACTGCATAGAACGTTCCTTTTTTGTGTAGGTTGTTTATCCGCTTAGATTCGTTCGCCCGTTTCGGTCTCTAGCTTGTAGTGATATAAGCAGCGTAGTAGCACTCGCATAAATTGTCGTTGGTCAGCTATCTCAGTGCTAAAATAAGTTGTCATGGTTTTGAATACATTATCGAAGCTGTCGCCAGTTTCTAAGAAATGTTCGATTGAATTAATAAACCAATCTCGCTCTGGGGTGGTGTATATCAAAAACTCTGGCTTGGTCAGGTCGTTAAAAAGTTCGACGAGCTCTTTTTCGTTGTTTGCGTCTACAGACGCGATTCGCTCCTCTCTCTTTAAATCGTCGGTGTTCTCAATATCATAGGTGAATAGCAAGCCGCGAATTATTGACATGCTAGGCGCTTTCGTTTTCATTATCATAATTCCGTATAAGCAGTTTTGGGTTGGCCAGCGCTATTCAGTATTACTCGTGCCTTGGATTGTTGGCTGTATTGCATTTCGTTCCCAGAGTACCCTTCACCCACAATTTTCCCCATGTGCATCGGCTTTAAAGACTGGGCAAGCCCGTTTCTTCTGAATATTAGTTGAGCTCGATATATTGCATTCAGTTGATCTCTATGGCTGAAAAAGTGGGTGGCAGCAGGTGGGTATTTCGGCTCTCCTGCTCTTGGTCCTGATGTAAAGTATTCGACTATTCCTGTAGTCGGGTTTTTAGCCGTCTGTAATCGTTCCAGTTGAGACGCGAGTGTCGTTTGCTTTCCGTGCTTCTCTAAAAAGTGTGCTCCGGGTGTTGCTTTTTCAAGCTCATCTAAATGCTTATAGGCGTTTGCCTCTGCAAGCTCATCAATTCTCGCCTGCCGCTGCGCACGGGTCAGTTGCGGTAGGGCCGGTTCTCCGTGCTTAACACTTGCCGCAGGGTTTTGAACGCTAGCACTGGGTTTACACCCGTCACTGCCTGGGCATGAATTCAAGCCTAGCGGATCCACCCAACCCGTCGGATTGGGCACATACCGGTACCCATTGATCCCTCCCGCCAACTTCACCGGATCTGGCGTCAGGTAGCGACCAATATCTGGATAGTAGTAGCGATGGCGGTTGTAATGCAGCCCGCTTTCCGCATCGAAATACTGCCCTTGAAACCGCAGTGGGTTGTCGATTTTGCCTACGTCGAGCCGGGCGATCTGGCCGTAGGCGCGGTAGTGGGCGGACCAGACGATTTCGCCTTCGGGGCTGGTCGGTTCTTGCGGTGTGCCGAGGTGGTCGAGTTGGTAGTGGTAGGGCTTGGTTTCTTTTGGGCCGAAACCTTCCAATAGTGCCAATGGGCGGAAGCTGTCGGGTTCGTAGAGGTAGCTGCGATGGCGCTCTGCATGGTGCTCGGCAATCAGCTTGTCGCCTTGCCAGAAAAACTCGGTGGTTTTGCCGCCCACGGTTTTGCTGATGCGCCGCCCAAAGGGGTCATAGCGATAGCTGGCGGTTTGGCCGTTGGGTTGGGTGACGCTGATGAGCCGATGCTGGCAGTCGTAGCGGTATTTAGTGACGAGTTGCTGGCCTTTGCCGCGCCGCTCACGAATCAAGTTGCCGAAGGCGTCGTAGTCGTAGTGGCGATCGCCCTGGATCATCAGACGATTCGCCGCAACGATGTCCGGGCCGGGGCGGTCTTGCATCAGCAGGTTGCCCGCCGGGTTGTGAGCAAAGCGTTCCTGGATGTCCTGGGAGTGAGCGGCGCGGGTCAGGCGGTTTAGCGGGTCGTAGCGGTAAAGGTGTTCGCCTTTGCGGGTGTCGAGCAGGCGGGTGAGGTTGCCGGTTTTGTCGTAGTCGTATTGGCGCTGGTAAAAATGGTT
>NZ_QODJ01000104.1:0-11240 GCF_009935965.1 Pseudomonas sp. L13 | reverse complement strand
GTTAAAGCGGCGTGATTTTTAAGAGCAAAAACAATGAGTTATTTTTTGTTTGATAAGAGCTGGCTTGCCTGCGATAGTATCAACTCGGTATCACTTAGAAACCGAGTTGCTTGCATCGCAGGCAAGCCAGCTCCCACATTTGTTTCTGTGTTGTTTCAGCTGACTTTGAGCACCAACTTCCCGAAGTTCTCGCCATTGAACAGCTTCATCAGCGTTTCCGGGAATGTCTCCAGCCCTTCGACAATATCTTCCTTGCTCTTGAGCTTGCCCTGGGCCATCCAGCCGGCCATTTCCTGACCCGCCGCCGCGAAGTTCGCCGCGTGGTCCATCACCACAAAGCCTTCCATGCGCGCACGGTTGACCAGCAATGACAGGTAGTTCGCCGGGCCTTTGACCGCTTCCTTGTTGTTGTACTGGCTGATTGCCCCGCAAATCACCACGCGGGCTTTGAGTGCCAGACGGCTGAGCACCGCGTCGAGAATATCGCCGCCGACGTTATCGAAATACACGTCCACGCCTTTAGGACACTCGCGCTTGAGGGCGGCGGGCACGTCTTCACTTTTGTAGTCGATGGCGGCGTCGAAGCCCAGCTCATCGACCAGGAACTTGCACTTCTCGGCGCCACCGGCGATTCCCACCACGCGACAGCCTTTGAGCTTGGCGATTTGCCCGGCGATGCTGCCCACGGCTCCGGCGGCGCCGGAGATCACCACGGTGTCACCGGCTTTCGGTGCGCCGGTTTCCAGCAGGGCAAAGTAGGCCGTCATGCCGGTCATGCCCAGGGCGGACAGGTAGCGGGGCAGGGGCGCCAGCTTGGGGTCCACCTTGTAGAAGCCACGGGGCTCGCCGAGGAAGTAATCCTGCACGCCCAGTGCACCGTTCACGTAGTCCCCCACCGCGAAGTTCGGATGCTTCGAGGCAATCACCTTGCCTACGCCTAAAGCGCGCATCACTTCGCCGATGCCTACCGGTGGGATGTAGGACTTGCCTTCATTCATCCAGCCACGCATGGCCGGGTCGAGGGACAGGTATTCGTTGCGCACCAGCACCTGGCCGTCCTGGGGTTCGCCCACCGGCACTTCCTGGTAAGTGAAGGTCTCGCGCGTGGCGGCACCGACCGGGCGTTTGGCGAGCAGAAATTGGCGGTTGGTCTGGGCGGTCATGGCAAGGACTCTTTAGAAATGGAACATGAGTGATAGACCCTCAGGGGCAGAAGGGCAAGGGTGTGCGGCGCAGGCGAATGCCCGGCAATAGGCCTCGCTGATAATCAGCCGGGCGGCTTTATCACTGCGATTCATGCAGCGCCAACCGGCCTTCTGATAGTGCTGACGCGCGGCTGCCGGCGTTGGCTAGACTCGCCTCACCGCAATTAACCCCACAGGACAGTTCCCATGAGCATGACGTTTTCTGGCCAAGTCGCCTTGGTGACCGGCGCCGCCGCTGGTATTGGCCGCGCCACCGCGCTGGCATTCGCCGCCGAAGGCCTGAAGGTGGTGGTCGCTGATCTCGATGTGGCGGGAGGTGAGGGCACTGTGGCATTGATCCACCAGGCCGGTGGCGAAGGGATATTTGTGCGCTGCAACGTCACGCTCGATACGGACGTGCAACAGTTGATGGCACAGACCGTCGCCACCTATGGGCGCCTGGACTACGCCTTCAACAACGCCGGCATCGAGATAGAAAAGGGCAAGCTGGCCGACGGCAGTCTCGATGAGTTCGATGCCATCATGGGGGTTAACGTCAAAGGCGTGTGGCTGTGCATGAAGTATCAGCTGCCGTTGCTGTTGGCCCAGGGCGGCGGGGCCATCGTCAACACCGCATCGGTGGCGGGGTTGGGGGCGGCACCGAAGATGAGCATCTATGCGGCGTCCAAGCATGCGGTGATCGGCCTGACCAAATCAGCGGCCATCGAGTACGCGAAGAAGAAAATCCGCGTGAATGCCGTCTGCCCGGCCGTGATTGATACCGACATGTTTCGCCGCGCCTATGAGGCCGACCCGCGCAAGGCTGAGTTTGCCGCAGCCATGCACCCGGTCGGACGCATTGGCAAGGTTGAGGAAATCGCCAGCGCCGTGTTGTACCTGTGCAGTGATGGCGCAGCGTTTACCACCGGTCAGGCCCTGGCGGTGGACGGTGGCGCGACGGCGATCTAGGACGGCAGGTCGCGCGGCATTCGAAAACAGAGCCAGGTGCTGTGGGGCGTTTCCATGGCGGGCAGTGGGCTGTGCACGAATATGTTTCACTAGGTAAATAACCCAATAAAATCAATACTTTAATAAAAGTTTGCGGCCGGTCTTACCGGGCTTCTGTGCTTAACTGTTTTGGGTTAACAGACAGTTTAAGTGAGTGGCTCATGGATTTAGGGATTGATCGACAAGCCCAGGTACCGGTTGTTCAGCAGATCGTCAGCGCGGTGGCAGAATGGATTCGCAAGGAGGGGGTGAGCCCTGGCACACGCTTGCCGTCCATTCGCCAATTGGCCCTTGATAACCTGCTGAGCCAGGCCAGCGTGATCGAGGCATTCGAGCGGTTGGTGGCCCAGGGGCTGCTGGCCCCCAGGCATGGTTCGGGGTACGTGGTGGCGCAGCCCATCACGGCCCATGAAAACCACTGGTATGAAGGTGCGGAACAGGGCTGGGGCGCCTTTACCGATAGTCCGCTGGGCGAGCTGAAGCTGGGCTGCGGCTGGTTACCCGACACCTGGCGCGAAAGCGATGACATCAGCTACGCGATCCGTGAACTGAGCCGTACCGACACCGGGGGCCTGTTCAACTACAGCACGCCTCTGGGGATGCCGGCGTTGCGCGAACAACTGCTCAAGCGCCTGACCCAGATACACGTGCCCGCCAGCCTGGACCGTATCCTCACCACCCATGGCGCCAGCCATGCCCAGGACCTGCTGATACGCACATTGCTCAAGCCCGGTGATGAGGTGGTGGTCGAGACACCCGGGTATGGCAATCTCTATCGTCAACTGGCCTTTCAGGGGGTCACGCTGCTGCACGTGCCGCGCACGCGTGGCGGCCCGGATATCCCGGCATTGGAAGCGCTGCTGCACACCCACCGGCCCAAGTGCCTGTTCATCAACAGCCAGTATCACAACCCCACAGGGACCAGTTTGAGCCGTCCGGTGGCAGAGCGTCTGTTGGAGCTGGCACGCGAGCGCGACTTCCTGATTATCGAAGAGGATGTCTACGGCGACCTGCAGCATGCCAGTTGCACACGCTTGGCGGCGCTGGCCCATGATGACCGGGTGATCTATGTGTCGAGCTTTTCCAAGACCCTGAGCAGCGCCCTGCGCGTGGGTTACCTGTGCGCCAGTGCCGCGATCATCACGCAATTGGCCCAGCTCAAGACCCTGACAGGCATCGGCACCTCACGTTTTGCCGAAGCCATGGTGGCGACGTTGTTGAGTAACGGCACTTACCGTAAGTGGGCGCAGCGCCTGCGCAAGCGCTTGAACGCGCAGATGGCCGCGACGTTGCAGGTGCTGGAGGATGAAGAGTGGCAGGTATTTGCCGCACCCGCGGGCGGTATGTTCTTGTGGGTGCGACCGGGCTTGGCCGACCCTTTCCGATTGCAAGCCTGCGCCCAGCGCCTCGGTGTATTGCTGTCACCGGGGGCGTTGTTCAGCCCCACGGGTGAGCGCAGTGAATGGCTGCGCATCAATGTGGCCTACGCGGCTGATCAACGCGCATTGACGCTGTTTCGCGCCATGGGCGCGGCAAGATCGACCTCGACCATTCTGAAAACGACGCACGTGTAGCTTTTTGCCATTATTCCGGCGCCAGCGGCTTGTGCTCAGTGCCTCGGGGTTGCGAATCTCGCTGCTTGTAAACCTGGCCTATGGCATTTGCCATTGCAAGAGGATCAAGCGCAATGATTTCGGGCGTGCAACGGCGTTTCGCCAACCTCGGTATGGCAAAAAAACTCGGCTTGGGTTTTACCCTGGTACTGCTGCTGACGGCCCTGGTAGCGGCCATCGGTGTGTGGTCCCTGCAGACCATCGGCCAGCGCTTCGAAGGCCTCACGTCGATGTCGACGCTTAACAGCGACCTGCTCAAGGTGCGCTTGATCGAACAGGACTATGCGCTGCACGCCGACCCCAAGGCCGTTGATGCCCTGCATGCCAGTGTCGATGCGCTGCTGGCCCAGGCCACGCGTCTCAAGGCTCGGTCCGCCAGCAACGAGCGAGTGATGGGCGACGTTGAGCAAGCCTTGGTCGCCTATCGCCAGGCATTCGATGAGTTCGTCGAGTTGACCCAGACCAAAGACCTCGCCCTGGAAATGGCCAGTTGGTCGGTGTCCAGCGTGGCCAATAACCTGGATGTGCTGCAAGCCGGGCTGGCGGATGACGGTGCCTACGGCCTCAAGGAAAGCCAAGGCAAGGAGGGCGCGGAGTTTATCGAGCAGGCCGGGCAGGTCAGCCAGGTGTCGCGCCTGATGTTGCAGGCCATGAACGAAGCGCGGGTGCGCCTGGACCAGAGCCGCAGGGCAGACGCAGACGCCGCCGGGCAGGGCAAGATCGAGCAGGCCGACCAGGCCCTGGCTGAAGTCGAGAAGCTCAAAACCACGGTCAAGGACGCCGGCTACCAGACCGTGCTCAACGAAGTCTCTGGGCATATCGCGTCGTTCAGTGAAAAGCTCGGCGAATACACCGGGCTGCTGGCCCAGGAAAAAGTGGTCTACACGCAATTGCATGACCGCGCCGAGCAAGTGGTCAGCCGGGTCAACCAGGCGTATGCCGCCGAAGACCAGTCCATGCAAACACAGTTGCAACACAGCACGCTGCTGATCATCGGCTCATCCGCCTTGGCGCTGCTGGTGGGCTTGATCGCTGCATGGGTGATCACCCGCTTGATTGTTGCGCCGTTGCGCGCGGTGATCGCCGTGGCCCAGCAGATCGCCTCGGGTGACCTGAGTGGGCGCATGGAGGTCAGCCGGCGTGATGAAATCGGCCAGTTGATGCAGGCGATGCAGCAGATGGGCAACAGCTTGAGCCAGATGGTCAGTGGGTTGCAGGCGGGGATCGAACAGCTCGCCAGTTCCGCGCATTCGCTGTCCAGTGTCACCGAGCAAACCACTGCCGAAGTCAGCAACCAGAAGGACGAAACAGAGCAGGTCGCCACGGCGATGAACCAGATGACCGCCACGGTGCACGATGTGGCACGCAATGCCGAGCAGGCGGCCCAGGCCGCGCAGACCGCGGATGCCAAGGTCGATAGCGGCCAGCAGGTGGTGCGCATGAGCCTGCAGCGTATCGAACTGCTGGCCACATCCAGCAACAGTGCCAGCGCCAGCATCGAAAGCCTCAGCGCGCAAATCCAGAACATTGGTACCGTGTTGAGCGTGATCCAGAGCGTGGCCGAACAGACCAATTTACTGGCCTTGAACGCTGCGATTGAGGCAGCGCGTGCCGGTGAGCAAGGGCGTGGCTTTGCGGTGGTGGCCGATGAAGTGCGGGCATTGGCCAAGCGCACCCAGCAATCGACCGAGGAAATCGAACGGCTGGTCAGCACGCTGCGCAGTGCGGCGCAGTCCTCGGTGCAGCAGATCCAGCAGAGCGGCGAGCTGGTGAAGCTGGCGGTCAGTGATGCGCTGGAAACCGAAGGGGCCTTGGGCAGCATTGCGGCGGCCGTTTCATTGATCCAGCAGATGAACCAACAGATCGCCGCCGCCGCCGAGGAGCAAAGCTCGGTGGCCGAAGAGATCAACCGCAGCGTTACCAGTATTCGGGCGAGTGCCGATCATTCGGCGTTGAGCATGCAAGACAATGCCGCTTCGAGCATCCAGTTGGCGCAGTTGGGCGCGCAACTCAAGGGCATGGTGGGGCACTTCCGCCTTTGATCGCAGCCAGGGCGCTGCGATCTGAGGGCAGGGCGATCAGGCGTGGTTGGCGAGGAAGGTCAGCAGCGCCTCGTTGACGAAATCCGGGTTCTCGCGGCTGGAGATATGCCCGGCTTCGGGGATCAGGATCAGGCTGCAACCGATCAGCTCGGCCATTTCCTCGGACTCGGCCGGTGGCCGGGGTTTGTCCTGCTCGCCGCACATCACCAGGGTGGTGTCGGAGTCCAATTCAGGTAATTGCGCCAGGATGTCTTCGCGGCTGAAGATCAGGCGGCCCAGCGGCACGATACTGTCTAGCAGGCGTTCTTTGGGGAAGTTTTGCAATGACTGGCGAAAATCCTGGTACAGCGCGGAGTTGCGGTCAATATTCGGGCGGAAGAAGATCGGTGCGATCACATCCAGCAACGGTTCGGGGATCGCCCCGGCGTCTTCAATCATCTTGAACAGCGAGAAATAGTACTGGCGCGTTGCTTCGGGCTCGGCCCCGAGGTAGGTGTCCATCAGCACCACGCTATTGATGCGTTCGGGAGCCTGCAATGCAAGGCGTGCGCCCCACATGCCGCCGACCGAGAGGCCCACCAGGTTGGCCTCTGCGATGTCCAGGTGATCCAGCAGGGCCAGGGCCTGGCGCGCGAGGCCATCCAGGGAACCGGTGAGTGCTGGCAACGAGCCGGACTCCCCATGGCCCCACAATTCCGGGACGATCACGCGGTATTGCTGCGACAGCGCTTCAATCTGCGGCGCCCACATGTCGCTGGCCCACAGGTAACTCGAACCCAGTAGCACGACGGGGCCGGCGCCCTGGTCGATATAGTGCAGCGGTTGTCCATCAATCACGGCGACAGGCATAACAGGCCTCTAGTTTCACGGAGTGAGGGGCACTTTTTTACGCTAGTCGGGGGCGGGGGGATAGGTGCACATTGATGGCATGTGATGATTTCACTGTGGGAGCTGGCTTGCCTGCGAAAGGCCTGCCAGCCGATGCTCACCTACCCGACACCCCACAATCCCACTGTGGGAGCGGGCTTGCTCGCGAAAGCGGCGGGTCAGCCAACACCAATGTTTGCTGAGCCGACGTCTTCGCAGGCAAGCCAGTTCTCACCTTGATATTCGTTGCTATGAACATTGCCTTCGCGTTGCCATCAATCGTAGATAGCTTTCTTCTTCCACTCGGCGTCAGCGTCAACAACTTTCAAGCCCTCGGTCAACTCGTTGACTTCGTCCTCGGCAGGCTTGCTGTTGGTCAGCACCGTGGAGTTGGCGCGCGCCAATTGGGACTCCAACAGTTGCAACTGGGCGCTGTAGAGCACCGGCTCCGGCTGTTTGCGCAAGTACTGCACGCCGCGCTCGAACGCCAGGCGTGCCTGGCCGGGTTGGCCTTGCAGCAGAGCGTGCTGGCCGAGGTTGTTGAAAAACTCGATGTGCAGCAGCACCAGGATATGCCGGATTTCCTTGATCCAGTGCTTGGCCTCGTTGGTCGGCAGGAAGCCGTCCTGGGCGGCGCGGGTGACTTGGCCGTGCAGGGCTTCGAGCAAAAAACGCACGTCCTTGGCCTTGGCTTCGGTCTGGATCGGCGCCGGCGGGTTGGCCACCGGAATCGACTCGCCTTGGGCGATCAGCGCATTCAGTTCGGTGATACGCGCCTTGAGCGGTGTGCTGGACTTGTTCAGGTTCAACAGGCGTTGGTTGACGTTCAGCTCCAGGCGAGCCAGCAACAGCTTGAGCGCTGGGGTCATCAGTTGACCGGGGAAGGTCTCGGTGATTTCACCGCAGCGACGCAGCCGATCGTTAAGCTCGATCTCGGTGCGCTTCTTTTCCAGCTTGTTGTTTTCCACCACGTGGTTCATGTAGCCAATGGCGATCAGTATTACGATCCCGGCTATTACCAGCAGGGTGATCATGAGTGGTGTCACCGGTGTGACCTCTTTAATAGGGTGTGCTGTGGAGTGTAGTGACTGGGTCATCCGGCGGATAGGACCGATCGACCAGTTGCCCAGGTGATTTCTTCTATATAGGTAGGCGCTGCCTGAATGGATGCACATTGCCATCATTTGCCTGGGTGAACTATAGCGCCTTGTCGAACGCCAGAATATAGGCGCCAAGGCTCAGACAGCTCCAATGCCCGCGAAGGCCGTGAAACCATGGCGAAGTCATTGATTTAAATAAATTTATCCTTGGGGGTTGACGACCTTTCAATCCATCCATAGAATGCGCGCCACTTACAGCGTAAAGCACACAGCGAAACGCGGTAGGGAGTGAATGTTGTACGTGTGTCCCCTTCGTCTAGTGGCCTAGGACACCGCCCTTTCACGGCGGTAACAGGGGTTCGAGTCCCCTAGGGGACGCCATATGCGGGAATAGCTCAGTTGGTAGAGCACGACCTTGCCAAGGTCGGGGTCGCGAGTTCGAGTCTCGTTTCCCGCTCCAATTTACAAGCAGTGTGGCCTTTGGGCGGCATTGAGTGAAACCAGGACCAAGTCTTCGGACAAGGCCTCTGGGCACTGGAACACACACCATGTGTTTCAGTAGCGTGTCCCCTTCGTCTAGTGGCCTAGGACACCGCCCTTTCACGGCGGTAACAGGGGTTCGAGTCCCCTAGGGGACGCCATTTGCGGGAATAGCTCAGTTGGTAGAGCACGACCTTGCCAAGGTCGGGGTCGCGAGTTCGAGTCTCGTTTCCCGCTCCATATTTAACGAAAACGCCGATCAGTGATGATCGGCGTTTTTGTTTGTGCGCAATTTACCTCGCCAGCGCACCGCCACCATTCAACGCGTCGATGTAATCTCCTGCCGTGGCATAAAAAACCGCGCAAACAGTTCCGACTGAGATTTGATATTCAGCTTGCTGTAGATATTACGGCGGTGAACCTTGATGGTCTCCGTCGACAACGACAGCTTGCCGGCGATCTCTTTGTTGGAGAACCCACTGAGCAGTAACTTGAGCACGTCTTTTTCACGCGTCGTTACCTGTGTTTCCAACTGAGTGAGTGCCTCGGCCCATGGGGTCGGCTCGGCGAGGTTTTTTGCCGGGTCAGTTTCAAAGCCCATGCGTTGATGCATCATTGCCGTTACCCACGGCTTGATCATGTCCAATACCGTTATCTGCGCCTGGGTGAAGCGCAGGTTGCTGCCAAATGACATGCACAACGTTCTGTCGGCATCGAGCCGTACGTTGTATTGCGCCTCATCGACCGAGATGTATTGCGCGAAATATTGTTGGTAATACTCGGTTTCCCCGAAGTGTTCCGGCGCAATATCCAGCAGATGGAAGAACCCGCTCTGCGGGTTTTCTCGGTCAGCGATGTAGAACGGGTCCAGCAGGTACAGACCTTTCACATAGCGGTGAATAAAGGCGTCGATTTCTTCGCTGTCTGCCACCTCGGGCAGGCTGATCACACGCACTGCGTGGTCGCCGAAAACCAGCACCACCCAATTGTCTATCTGCACATATTCATTCAGTACCCGAATCAACGAACTCCAGAACTCCGGGCGATTGAGCTGCATGATCAGTTTTCCAACCGATCGGTGCCAAGCCAGGCTATGAAGGTCAAGCGACATGTTCTACCCCTTTAGGGTTAGGGCTTTGCAGGCCAGAGCTAAGTACTTGTAGGTATTTACTATTCATTAAGGCTCGGTATATTCACCCCGAGCTTACGATAGCCATGAAGGCGCGTCGTGTGGACAGGGATAGTCATATGAGTCGAGCACACTTGCGAGCTATTTTTTTAGCTTCGTTTATGGGCGCTGCAATCAGCACGCCCGCAGCCGCCGCTGAAAATTCGGTGTATCTGTATAACTGGTTCGGCTTTCTTGAGCCGCAGACGCCCAAGCAATTCCAGCAGGAGAGCGGCATCAAGCTGCATATGGATGCCTTCGACAGCGCCGAAACCATGCAAAGCAAGGTCATGGCTGGGCGCACCGGTTATGACCTGGTGGTGGCCACCTCCAATGTATTGCCCGGCTTGATCAAGGCCGGGGTGCTGCAACCGTTGGATCGTGCGCAGTTGAGTAATCTGTCGCACATCGACCCTGACATCCTGTCCCTGCTGGCGGTCAATGACCCCGGTAACCGCTACGCCGTGCCCTATGTCTGGGGTACCACCGGCATTGGCTACGACGTGGATAAGGTCAAGGCGGCACTGGGTGATGACGCGCCGGTGGACAGCTGGGACCTGATCTTCAAAGAAGAAAACATCAGCAAGCTCAAGTCCTGTGGCGTGGCCATGCTCGACTCCCCCAGCGAGATCATTTCCATTGCCTTGCACTACCTGGGGCTGCCCAGTAACAGCACCGATCCAGAGGATTACCAGAAGGCCCAGGCGCTGTTGTTGAAAATCCGTCCCTATGTACTCTATTTCGACTCGTCCAGAATCGACACCGACCTGGCAGACGGCAATATCTGTGCGGTCGTCGGCTGGGCCAATGGTGCACTGGCGGCGCAGGCGATTAATGAAAAGACCAACAGCGGCCGCAAGATTGCCTACAGCCTGCCGCGCGAAGGCGGCTTGGTCTGGTCTGAAAACTGGGTGTTGCTCAAGGATGCTCGCCACCCAAAGGCCGCTCTGGAATTCATCAACTACATGCTGCGGCCACAGGTGATAGCCAAGACGTCCAACTACATGCTCTATCCCAACGCCAACAAAGATGCCACGAAGTTTGTCGAGCAGAAGTTGCGGGATAACCCTTGGATCTATCCCGATAAAAAGACCATGGCGACATTGGTGCCGCTTGAGCCCTTGCCGCTGAAGGCCGAGCGTATTCGCACACGGGTCTGGACCAAGGTTAAAAGCGGTACGTGATGGGGATGGGGCCGGGGAGGGAGACAGCATGCGCCAGGGCGGTGATCAGCGCTACTTAGAGTCAGACGACTACAAGGCCTACAAAGAGATTGAAGAGCAGATCGGCCTGTGTACGCCAGAGCAGGCCTGGGCCATGTATTACGTTTCGACGGGCATGGTGCGGGAAAACATTACCCTGGCGGTGATGGAGCATATTGGCCGGGGCAATCGAGCTTTGCTGCTTGAGTTTCCAGACCTGGTGCGAGTTGCCGGGCGTGACGCTGAGCCGGGTGCGCTCGCCTCCAACTGGCCTTTGCTGCGCAGGCGTCGTCGATAACTCTGCTGGGTGTTCCTCTCGACGGGCGATACGAAGCTGAACCCGTGGCGAGGGAGCTTGCTCCCGTGACGGACTGACAGCCGGCGCCTATCTCCCTGACACCCCGCAATCAAACTGTGGGAGCTGGCTTGCCTGCGATGACGGCCTGACAGGCGACGCAGTTATACCGGGTACATATCCATTCCTGCGGTAACGGCCACTTAGGGTTCCGCCCTGACGGCGGCTCACTTTTGAAAAAGCGCAAAAGTAAGCAAAACGCTCTTGCCCCACCACTCGGC
>NZ_QODJ01000103.1:0-11744 GCF_009935965.1 Pseudomonas sp. L13 | reverse complement strand
GTGGGGCAAGAGCCCTTTGGTTACTTTGGGGCTTTTCCAAAGTGACCCGCCGTCAGGGCGGAACCCTAAGTGGCCGTGACCGCAGGAATGGATATGTACTCGGTATAACAGTGTCGCCTGTCAGGCCGCCTTCGCGAGCAAGCCCGCTCCCACAGTTTGATCGCGGGGTGTCAGGTAGATAGGCATCGGCTGGGAGGCCGCCATCGCAGGCAAGCCAGCTCCCACATTTGGACTGCGGGGGTGTCAGGTAGGTAGGCATCGGCTGGGAGGCCGCCATCGCAGGCAAGCCAGCTCCCACAGTTTGATCGCGGGGCATCAGGTAGATAGGGAGCGGGTGTCAGGCCGTCATCGCAGGCAAGCCAGCTCCCACATGAATGAGTGTTCAACTCAAAGCATTTTGAACGCCCCGTACGCTGGTCTTTCAAACGAGAACAGGATCAACCCTGACGCAGATCCTCGAGCGTGACCACACCGGCAACAGGAGGCAGCCGACCATGACTGACAACCCCACCCAACCCTTAGCCGCAGCAGCGATGCTGGCCCTGCTCAGCGCGTGCGCTGGCAACAACTCCCCCTCGAATGTCGAGGCCCCCGGAAAACCCACAACGCCCTCGACCCGAACGCTGGAAGCCGGCGCCGCCCTGCTTCAATCTCGCCCGCCGATTGACGCACTGAACGCCTACCTGGACGGCTTTCACTTCTACAACGGCCATCCCGATGTACAAATGGAAGCCCATCACTACTGCGCGATCCTCAATGAAGAGGTCATCCAGTGCGTGATCTACGACGGCAACCGCAAGGATGCAAAGCTGATGGGCGTGGAATACATCATCAGCGAGGCGCAATTCAATACGCTGCCCGCCCCTGAGAAGGCGCTGTGGCACAGCCATGTGCATGAAGTGAAGTCAGGGCAACTGGTGGCTCCGGGAATCCCCGAGGTGGCGGAGCATGCACTGATGGAGAAGCTGGTGCACACGTACGGCAAGACCTGGCACACCTGGCATACCGATCTGGATAAGCGCCTGCCCTTGGGCGTCCCGCAATTGATGATGGGGTTCACCGCTGACGGCCAGGCCGACCCGCGTATGGTCGCCGAGCGAGATAAACGCCTGGGCATCGACAGTGCCGAAAAGAAAAAGTCTCGCGCCGATATCCCTGCACCGCCCATTGCACCCGGTGCAGACGCGTGGCGCCAGGGCACAGTTATCCAGATCGCCGACCCAACCCAAAAGGCCCACCGACACTGACGCCGCCATTCAGTCATTTGGATTGAACGATCATTGGCGGGCCCTTCTCTACCCAAGACCAGCCAAAGGAGGATGTCATGATGATTGATACCGCAACCGGAATGAGGCCTGGCGAGCGATACGCCGTGGAAAACCTGGAGCGCACACCGAACTTCAGCGGGTTTTTCCTGGACGGAAAGTACTACCTGGGCCCTGAATTGATGACGGCCGTCGGATGGCTTGAAGGCCAGACGTTTATCTATGATGAGCTCGACGCCACAGGCGAACCGGTGTTTCCCGACCGCGTCGCCGGTACCCTCGAGAACCTGACCCTGGTACTGACTGACGGTACCCGCCTGCAACTGCATCCCGTGCCCGTCCACGTGCCCGAGGATTTGCCTGGGCGCATGCCGACCAAGGGAAAACTGCACGGTAAGACCGTAGTGATCACTGGCGCCTCCAGCGGCATTGGCCGTGCGGCTGCTCACGCCTTCGCCGAGCAAAGTACCCGCTTGGTATTGGCCGCCCGGGATGAAAAGGCCCTGGAAGAGGTTGTCGAGGAATGCGCTGCGCGCGGCGCCGAGGCCATCGCCGTTAAAACCGATGTAACCCAGGGCGACCAGATGCGCGCCCTTGCCGAACAAGCGGCGGATTTCGGCAATGGTCGCATCGATATCTGGATCAACAATGCCGGTGTCGGCGCGGTCGGTAGTTTCGAAAACACGCCCCTGGAAGCCCACGAACAGGTGCTGCAAACCGACCTGCTCGGGTACCTGCGCGGCGCCCACGTGGTGTGGCCGTATTTCAAAGCTCAGAACAGCGGGATTCTGATCAACACCTTGTCCCTGGGCAGTTGGGTAGCCCAGCCCTATGCCGTCGCCTACTCAGCCAGTAAATACGGCCTGCGCGGCCTGACTGAAGCACTGCGTGGGGAGCTGACTGATTACCCCGATATTCATGTGTGCGACATCTATCCCGCCGTGATGGACACGCCAGGCTTTCGCGATGGCGGCAATTTTACCGGCCACACCTTGACGCCACCGCCACCGGTCTATGACCCGCATAAAGTCGCGCAAGCGATGGTGGCCTGTGCGCTGCAACCGAGGGACAGCACCACGGTAGGCAGCGCTGCCACCGTGGCCCGCGTCGCGCATTTTTTGCTGCCCGGCTTTGCCCGGTTATCCGGTTGGCTCACGCGCCTCGGCCTGGAGCGCAGCCAGCGCGCCGCGACGTCAACGGGCAACCTGTACACCCCGGCAAGCGGCGAACGTCGTGTCGAAGGCGGTTGGCGGCAAACCCGCCGTACGCCCTATGGGATGGTTGCAATAGGCGCAGCGCTGCTGGTGGGCGGCGTTGTCGTTGCGCGCAAATATTCAGCGCGTCACAAATGAACGCGGGAGCCACTGCCCCCTTTACATGAGGTAACCCAACATGTCTTACGACTACCAAGGTATTGCCAGTGTCATCACTGCCTCGCGTCATCTTGGCACACCCTCAGATGAACGCCTTAACGAGTCAAAAAACATCCAAATGAGCAGCAGTGGTAAACCGACCATTGCACGCCTGGACTTTGACACGCCATTGGATTGGCCCGGCAATCCCAACTTTATCACCGTGAATTTGCCCGACGGAACCTCCGTCAGCGGCGTCATTGCCGAGCTGGAACGCCCGGCCGATGGGCCTGGATGGGTCAGCTTTACGGTCGATGATTAAGCCTCAAACACGCCCTGCGCCCAGTCATCGAATTGTCGGACAACTTATTTGAATTATTTTTGACGTCAAATATCTGTACTTCATGAGTATCAAGGAGGCCTCATGAAACACAACGACCTATTCACTATCGAGTACCAGCTGCACGGCGAGCCCAAATCCTTCATCGTGCGCGCGCCGCGCATGGACAATGCCGAGGCTTGGCATTGGGCCAGTTGTGACGCTGGTGTGGCCGTCATCCCCAAATTTGGGCAACACACGTTCAAACGTGTATCCAAACCGATGGCGGAGAAATACGGCATTACCCAGGTGCGCTGGAGTGGCGCGACACAGATTCAATGGGCGGAGGGCCTCAGAGGATGAACAGCCAGACTCTTGGTTACACCACTACAAACAGGCGCAACGATGAAGTCACGCGAAACGCCGAGATGTTTTTCGAAGCGGATCGATTGGATGCGTTGGCGTACGAGATTATCGAGTCCTACAGCGGCGATGCGCAGACGTGGGCGCGCTTTACCGAGGCGAAGAAACGTGCGGATGCGCAGCGTACGCTGGCCTATCGGGAGTGGATGCGGATTCATCGTTCCAAGCGAAAATAATTTCTCCGGTAGGAGCGAGCTTGCTCGCGAAAAACGTCAACGATAACGCGTGTTTCCTGGATAAACGCGGCGCCGGTGAGCTTTTTCGCGAGCAAGCTCGCTCCTACAACCGCGCTATCCAAATGTGGGAGCTGGCTTGCCTGCGATAGCGGCCTGACAACCAGTCAGGATGTCAGGCCGAGTATATATCCCCTCGCATTCACGCCCCTGACTCAGGGTCTTTCGAAGGGCCTCCAGGGGCAACACCGCCTTGCTCCTTTGCCTGTCGTCCGCCTGCCGGCGCCTGCGATTTATCGTTTCGCTTCTCCGACGGCGGACGCACCTTGCGCTCGGAAGGACTCGGCTCGTGGCGCTTCGAAGCTTCGCTCATACCGCCCTCCTCAATCACTGATCAAAGTATCGGCTTGCCACCCGTCACGCCGTAGCGTTCGCCAGAAATATAGCTGCCTTCATCCGACGCCAGCAGCACGTAGATCGGCGCCACTTCGACCGGCTGGCCTGGGCGTCCCAATGGGGTGTTGCCGCCAAAGTTTTTCACCATGTCTGGCGTCATCGTCGAGACGATCAACGGTGTCCAGATAGGCCCGGGTGCCACGCTGTTAACGCGAATACCACGCTCGCCGAGCATCTGCGCCAGGCCGGCGGTAAAGTTGGCAATCGCGCCTTTGGTAGCCGCATAGGGCAACAGGCTGGGGTTGGGCATGTCGGAGTTGACCGAGCTGGTATTGATGATCGAACTGCCCTCGGCCATGTGAGGCAGCGCGGCCTTGCAGATGCGGAACATCGCGGTGATGTTGACGTTGAAGGTTTTCACCCAGTCCTCGTCGGGGATATCTTCCAGCGACTGATAGGTCATCTGGAACGCCGCGTTGTTGACCAGCACATCGATGCGGCCGAACTTCTCCACGGTGTCGTTGACGATCGCCGTACACTGCGCCGCATTGCCAAGGTCGCCGGGCAGTAACAGGCATTGACGACCCGCCGCCTCGACCCAACGTGCGGTTTCCTTGGCGTCTTCATGTTCATCCAGGTACGACACCGCCACATCCGCGCCTTCACGTGCAAAGGCAATGGCCACGGCCCGCCCGATGCCGCTGTCGGCGCCGGTGACCAAGGCGATTTTATTGGCGAGCCGGCCCGAGCCTTGGTACGACTGCTCACCGCAATCGGGCATCGGGTCCATCTTGCGCTGCTCACCTGGCACGGGCTGTTGCTGGGCGTTGAAGGGTGGTTTTGGATAGCTGTTCATCAGAACGTCTCCTGGGTGGGTTTCTCTTTGCGAGGGTTGACCAGCAAGCGAAGTTCAGACGGATTTTCAGAAAATCGGATAACCGTGCACCCACGGTGGCCACTCGTCAGTTTGATTAAACCTTCCGACGGTTGCGCGTCTCAACCGGGTCGTAGTGGTCTGTCGAATGACCGGGTGGCTCAAGGCTTTTTTTGTTGGCAGCAGGTTTTCAGCTATATTTCACTGTCGGTTCAGCCCTCGCCCTCGTTGTTCAAGTTCTTCCCTCTACACCCCGTCTTCCTGTGCGCCGTTAACCAAGGTTGGTATTTATGAAGTCTGCCCCCCCGCGGTCCCCCAACGTTCCGCAACGCAAAGATCTGACCCCGAGCAACTTGAATTTCCCGGTGGTGGGTATCGGTGCGTCGGCGGGTGGCCTGCAGGCCGTAAAAGCGTTTTTTGAGCACATGCCCAAAGACTGCGGCATGGCCTTCGTGGTGGTCCTGCATCTTTCGCCCGACCATCAAAGCGTGGCAGACAAGATCATCCAGGAAACGACCCGCATGCCGGTGTCGCAGGTCAATGACGCCACGCCCATCGAAAAGAACCATGTGTACGTGATCTCACCGGCGCAGCTGTTGAAGATGAACGACGGCTACCTGGCGGTCTCGCCTGCCGTGCGCGAAGGTGGAACGCACATTGCCATCGACCTGTTTTTTCGCGACCTGGCAGACACTCATAAAGAACGCGCGTTTTGCCTGATCCTGTCCGGTACCGGCTCAGACGGCGCGGTGGGGGTGTCACGGATCAAAGAGCAAGGCGGCATCACCCTGGTACAAGCGCCGGAAGATGCCGAGTACGATGGCATGCCGCTGGCAGCCATCGAAACCCAGATGGTCGACCTGGTGCTGCCTGTGGTGGAAATGCCGCAGAAGCTGCTGGAGCTGTGGCGCAATGCCCAGTCGATTGTGCTGCCCACCGCCAACGACCCTGAGATCAAGACCACCCCACCCAGCACCGAGCGCGATGCCGCCGTGGCCGAGCAGCTGTTGTTGGATATTCTGATTCAGCTGCGCGCCAGTACCGGGCATGACTTCAAGCATTACAAACGCGCCACGGTGTTGCGCCGTATCGAGCGGCGCTTGCAAGTCACGGCTCAACCCGACCTGGCCACCTATTACAACTTCCTCCAGGCCAACCCGGACGAAACCAAGGCGTTGCTGGGCGACATGCTGATTGGCGTGACCAACTTCTTCCGCGACCGCGAGGCCTTCGAAGCGCTTGAGCGGGACGTGATCCCCAACCTGGTGAAATCACTGGAAGACAGCGTGCCGCACCGTGAGGAAGTGCGCATCTGGTCGGCAGGTTGTTCCACCGGCGAAGAGGCCTACAGCCTGGCGATGCTGGTGGCCGAACAACTGGCGCTGGACGCCAGCGGCGCAAAGATGCAGGTGTTTGCCACCGATATTGATGAGCGGGCCATCACCCACGGTCGCAACGGCGTGTACCCCGAAGCGATCATCACCGACGTACCGCCCCAACGGTTGCGCCAGTATTTTGCCAAGGAGAAGAACCAGCACTACCGGGTGCGCAAGGAAATTCGCGAAAAGGTGCTGTTCGCCAAACACAGCCTGCTGGCCGACCCGCCGTTCTCGCAGATCGACCTGATCGTGTGTCGCAACCTGTTGATCTACCTGGACCGCGAAGTGCAACGCGACATCCTGCAAATGTTCCACTTCGCGTTGCGCCCCGGTGGCTACCTGTTCCTCGGCTCTTCGGAGTCGGCCGACGGCTGCCTGGACCTGTTCGTACCGGTGGACAAGCGCAACCGCATTTTCAGGGTGCGTGCCGGCTCATCCGCCGTACGCCGCGCCCCGACCATGCCGCGAGGCGGCTATCTGCGCCCGAGCACCACGACACTGACGATTGAAACCAAGGCGCCCAACAAGGTCTCGTTCGCGGACATCCACCTGCGCGCCCTGGAAAAAGCCGCGCCGCCCAGCGTCATCGTGAACATGCAGGCCGATATCCTGCACATGAGTGAAGGCGCCGGGCGATTCCTGCGCTACGTGGCCGGCGAGGTGACGCACAACCTGCTGACGCTGGTGCATCCCGATTTACGCCTCGATATCCGCACCACGTTGTTCCAGGTCCAGCAATCGAATAGCCCGGTGTCTTCGCGCAAGATCCGCATCCAACGCGAGCAAGGCCCCTTCCTGGTGGACATCAGCGCCCGCCCCTACCGCGATGAAGCGACCGAAAACGACTACGTCCTGGTGATCTTCCAGGAAACCGCCGTCGACCCCCAGCTGCCCGACATCGACACCGTCAGCCAGGCGGAAAACGAAATCATGAGCAACCTGGAGCGCGAGCTGCAACGCACCAAGCTGCACCTGCAGGACACCATCGAACAGGCGGAAGTCTCCAGCGAGGAACTCAAGGCCTCCAACGAAGAAATGCAGGCGGTCAACGAAGAACTGCGCTCGGCCACCGAGGAGCTGGAAACCAGCAAGGAAGAGCTGCAGTCGATCAACGAAGAATTGCTGACCGTCAATTTCGAGCTCAAGACCAAGGTGGAAGAGACGGACAAGGTCAACGACTACCTGACCAACCTGATCGCGTCCACCGACATCGCCACGGTCTTCGTCGACCGCAATATGCGCATCCGCTGGTTCACGCCGCGGGCCACGGATATTTTCAGCATGCTGCCGGTGGACACCGGGCGTTCGCTGCTGGACATCACCCACCGCCTCAATTACCCGCAAATGACCGAAGACGCCACCACGGTGTTTGAGTCGCTGAGCATGATCGAGCGGGAAATCAGCAGCAACGACGACCGCTGGTACATTGCGCGGTTGCTGCCCTACCGCTCCAGCGAAGATCACATTGATGGTACCGTGCTGACCTTCATTGATATCACCAAGCGGCGCCAGGCCGAAGAGGAGCTGCGCCTGGGCGAGGAGCGCATGCGCCTGGTCGCCGAGAGCACCCATGACTTTGCCATCATCATCCTCGATGACCATGGCGCCATCACCGACTGGAACACCGGTGCCGAACTGATCTTCGGCTACACCAAGGACGAGGTGCTGGGCGCTTATTACGACCTGATTTTCTCCCCGGAAGACCGCTCCGCTGGCGTACCGGAGAGCGAACTGCGCACCGCCCGCGAACATGGGCGTGGCGAAGATGAACGCTGGCACGTGCGCAAGGACGGCAGCCGCTTCTATTGCAGCGGCGAGGTCACCCAGCTCAAGAGCAACAGTTTGCGCGGCTACGTCAAGATTGCCCGGGACCTTACCGGCCACAAGCGCACCCAGGATGAACAGAATCAGCGCTTGAAGGAAACCCAGACCAACAGCCACCTCAAGGATGAGTTCTTTGCGGTGATGTCCCACGAACTCAAGCACCCGTTGAACCTGATCCAGCTGAACGCCGAACTGTTGCGGCGCTTGCCCGCCACCAAGGTTGCGGGGCCGGCCATCAAGGCGGTCAATACCATCTGCGAAGCGGTGTCCAGCCAGGCGCGGATCATTGACGACCTGCTGGATGTCGCGCGGGTTCGCACGGGCAAGCTGAAGCTGAAAAAGCAACCGATCGACCTGATTCGCACCCTCAAGGACATTCATAGCGTGGTGCTTGCCGACGGCCATCGTCGCCAGGTCAGCCTTCAAACCCCTTCGGTGCCGGGGCCACTGATCGTTGACGTAGACCCCACGCGCATCGAGCAAGTGATCTGGAACCTGGTCAACAACGCCCTGAAATTCACCCCCGAGGACGGCCAGGTGCAGTTGGTGGTCAGCCGAACGGACGGGCGCGCGCAACTGGATGTCATCGACAGCGGCGCAGGACTGGCCGCAGACAGCCTGGAGAAAATCTTCGACCTGTTCGGGCAAGCGGAAAACCAGCATCAGACCCACCAGCGCGAAGGCCTGGGCATTGGCTTGTCGCTGGTGCGGCAACTGGTGGAAGCCCATGGTGGTTCGGTGAGTGTGCACTCGCGAGGGCTGGGCTTTGGTTGCACCTTCTCGATCTGGTTGCCGCTGTGCGAACAGCAGGATCATCTGCTGGATCGCGGCGCTACCCACAACGAAGATCAGCGCCTTAATGGCCTCAAGGTTTTACTGGTCGATGATTCAGCCGAAGTGCTTGAGGTGCTGAACATGCTGCTGGAAATGGAAGGCGCCCAAGTGAGCGCCTTCAGTGACCCTTTGAGCGCGCTTGAAACCGCCCGGGATGCTCATTACGACGTGATTATTTCGGACATCGGCATGCCGAAAATGAATGGCCATGAGCTGATGCAGAAGCTGCGCAAAGTCGGCCACCTTCGACAGGCTCCGGCTATTGCCTTAACCGGCTATGGCGCTAGCAATGACCAGAAAAAGGCGACTGAATCGGGCTTTAATGCGCATGTCAGCAAACCCGTGGGCCATGACTCGTTGATTACCTTGATCGAAAAACTGTGCCGCTCACACCCTTAGGCGTGGGGCAGCCGCTCAAGGGTAGATGAACTGAGAAAAGCGCACGGACGCCCCCGTGGGTCGCGACACCTGAGTATCCACACTGCCCACCGTGTCGCTGCGCAAGGTCAGGTACAACACTGCCTGGCCGGCGCTGTCACTCAGCATCCAGACGCTCACGCCCTCCCCGGCCGCCCTGGCCTTGAGCGGCTGAGGCTGCAGCATCTCGATATTGAAACCGCGTAGCAGCTCGCCGCTCAGCTTGACCTCCAAGGGTTCCTGGGCCTTGCCTTGCACATGAATCACCAGCCCATCGGAGGCGCCATTGCGTAAAAAGCGTTGGTACTCCACGCGCAACTGTCCATCGGCACTGCGCACCTCGCGGGTGCTCAGCGGCCCGCTGGAAAACAGGCCCGCCAGGCTCAGCCCCATCAGCACCAGCAGCGCGTACCAACCCACCCTTTCAAAGCGCCAGACCTTGCGCTGCAAGGCCATATCTTCCGGTACCGGGTAGTTGCGGCTCTGTAAGTCGTCGGGGTCTGGGTGGTTCATAGCGCGGCCCGGACTCAGCCCTTGCTGTGCTCGGGAGAAGACGGCCCCTTGGTGACACCCCTTGGGCCGGCAATCGCCCATATTGCGGCGCCCAGGAACGGCAGTACCACGACGACAGCACTCCAGCCTGCCTTGCTCGCCGAGGCGTTATCGCTGCGCCAGATGCTGTTGATGATCCACGCATCAAGCAGTACGAGGATCACTGCCAGGCCTATCCAGAAGTAAGTGGTTTGCATGATGCACCTCCAGGTTATGTAACTTTGGGTGCGCGGGTGCGGACAGGGTTCATTATTTTTAGGGGGCTTTGCTTGAGGATTGCTTTGCCGCCATCACGTGGGCAAGTTCGCCGATCTGTTTATGAACGAACCTCTTTAAACAAGACAAGCTGAAACGTGTCAGCTCAAAGAAAAAACCAAATTATGCATAAATGCATTTTCTGCCTTGACCTAAGGATTCGATTCTTCTAAAGTCAAATAACTGTATATAAATACAGTTATTTGAATCCCTACATGGACGAGGTTTCCTATGAAAAGCACCACTGCAAAATTTGGCAAAACACCCCATCAACCCAGCCTGTGGACCCGCGCCGATGCGCTCAAAGTGCATGCGGACGACCCCACCACCACCCAGCCACTGGTCAGCGCGAACTTCCCGGTATTGAGTGACGAGGTGTTTATCTGGGACACCATGCCGCTGCGTGATATCGACGGCAACATCACCTCCGTCGACGGCTGGTCGGTGATCTTCACCCTCACCGCGGATCGCCACCCGAACGACCCGCAATACCTCGATCAGAATGGCAACTACGACGTCATCCGCGACTGGAACGATCGCCATGGCCGGGCAAAGATGTACTACTGGTTCTCCCGCACCGGCAAAGATTGGAAGCTCGGCGGCCGGGTAATGGCTGAAGGGGTTTCGCCCACCGTGCGCGAATGGGCTGGCACACCGATCCTGCTGAACGAACAAGGCGAAGTGGACCTGTACTACACCGCCGTCACGCCCGGCGCGACCATCGTCAAGGTGCGTGGCCGCGTGGTGACCACCGAGCATGGCGTCAGCCTGGTGGGCTTCGAGAAGGTCAAGCCACTGTTCGAGGCGGACGGCAAGATGTACCAGACCGAAGCGCAAAACGCCTTTTGGGGCTTTCGCGATCCATGGCCATTCCGCGACCCGAAGGACGGCAAGCTGTACATGCTGTTCGAAGGCAACGTGGCCGGCGAACGCGGTTCGCACAAGGTCGGTAAAGCCGAAATCGGCGACGTGCCGCCAGGCTATGAAGACGTCGGTAATTCGCGCTTCCAGACCGCCTGCGTCGGTATCGCCGTGGCCCGCGACGAAGACGGCGACGACTGGGAAATGCTGCCACCGCTGCTGACCGCAGTCGGCGTCAACGACCAGACCGAACGCCCGCACTTCGTGTTCCAGGACGGCAAGTACTACCTGTTCACCATCAGCCACACCTTCACCTACGCCGACGGCGTGACCGGCCCGGACGGCGTGTACGGTTTCGTCGCCGACTCGCTGTTCGGCCCGTATGTACCGTTGAACGGCTCTGGTTTGGTGCTGGGCAACCCGTCCTCCCAACCGTTCCAGACCTACTCGCACTGCGTCATGCCCAACGGCCTGGTGACCTCCTTCATCGACAGCGTACCGACCGACGACACCGGCACGCAGATCCGTATCGGTGGCACCGAGGCACCGACCGTGGGCATCAAGATCAAAGGGCAGCAAACGTTCGTAGTCGCCGAGTATGACTACGGCTACATCCCGCCGATGCTCGACGTTACGCTCAAGTAACCGGAGGCTATGAGGGAGTGGGTTTGAGTTCGATGACAAACCCGCGGTGAATATCCGCTGCACCTGTGGCGAGGGAGCTTGCTCCCGCGACGGCCTGGCAGCCGACGCTGATATAACTGATGCCCCGCGATCCAATGTGGGAGCTGGCTTGCCTGCGAAGACGGCCTGACAGTCA
>NZ_QODJ01000102.1:0-11796 GCF_009935965.1 Pseudomonas sp. L13 | reverse complement strand
GTTACCCACGAATTCAAGCCTGCGTTCGGCCAGCGTGGTTTAACGGGGCGCCTAAGATCAAAAGCAGATCAAGAGCGACTCGCTTCGCATCGTGGTTACCGTCCGCTGCTACAGTCCACTCAGTTGTGTAGATACCTATGCCGCTATGGGGCAAGTGTGGATATGCTGACGGCTCTCAAACAATGATTGCCAGGACGCGACCATGACTGCCTTGACCCTTGCTGCGGCGCAGACCGTTTCCATCCCGGGCGATGTCGCTGCCAATATCCAGCGGCATCTGGCGTTGATGCGGGCCGCGGCTGAACAGGGCGTGCAGTGCTTGGTGTTTCCAGAACTGTCACTGACGGGCTACGAGCCGTTCCTGGCGGCCGACTTGGCCATCGACCCGCAAGACGCCGTGTTGGCGCCGTTGCGTGAGCTGGCGCGGGAGCTGCGGTTGATGGCCGTGGTGGGCATGCCGGTGCGGTTGGCGCCAAAAGCAGGCGTGCTGATTGGCGCGCTGGTGCTGGGGGCGGACGGCTCGGTAGGCGTCTACACCAAGCAGCACTTGCACCCCGGCGAAGAGCTGGCATTTGCTGCGGGGCAGGGCGGCGAGGTCTTGGCATTCGGAGATGACCGCATAGCATTGGCGGTATGTGCGGACTTTTCCCAGGCCAGTCATCCACGTCAAGCGGCGGCAGCGGGCGCCACGGTGTATGCCGTCGGCGTGCTGATCAGCGAGGGTGGCTACGCGGCAGACAGTGCTTTGCTTGAAGGCTATGCGGCCGAGCATGGCCTGTTGGTATTGATGGCTAACCACGGTGGCCCGTCCGGAGGCTGGGCTTGTGCGGGCCGCAGTGCAATTTGGACCGCTGATGGCAACTTGCTTGTTGCCGCCCCCGGTGTCGGCGACGCGCTGGTGATCGCCTGTCGCGAGAACGGGCAGTGGACCGGCCAAGTGGTAGCGCTCTGAATGAGGTTTCATTTGCGCCGGGCCACTGAGCAAGACCTGCCGTTTGCCCGCACCTTGACCCATGAGGCCATGAGCCATTATTACCGTCAGAACGGCTTGTTGTGGTCCAACGACGGCTTCGACGTGGCCTGGGCGGGCCGCGAGAACTGGCTGATCTGCAACGATGACGGCGTCATGGGCTTTATCAGCCTGAGCCGAGACGGCAAGGCCCTGTATATCCGCGAGCTGCACCTGCTGGAATGCTGCCGCAAGCAGGGCGCGGGCACATGGGTGCTGGAGCAAATGGCGTTCAAGGCACGCGTCGAGGGCCTGGGCTTTTTACGTTTGACGGTGTTCAAGACCAACCCGGCAAGAAGGCTGTATCAGCGCCTGGGGTTGAGCATTGTCGGTGAAGAGGATGGCTTCTGGCGGATGGAGCGTGAGTGTCGCGCACTCACATCGGACTAAAACAGGCACGTCCTACAAATAAGCGCATACTGCTGTCAGCTAGTGCTTTGTTCATCGTGGGAGTGAGCTTCAGGCTCATCCACGATAACACCCTCTTTCATGCCCAGAAGTACCGCCACTTTATGGGCTTCTCCACGTCGTCCTTTTTTTCGCCCGGCGAGCACTTGATAGGTGGTTGCCGGGTCTACGCCATGCTCCCGGGCGAACGCTTGAACTGACTTTCCTTGATGTTCCAGCCAGGCCTTGGCTTGTGCAGCAGTACGGATTCCGGGCATAGTTCAAAACCGTTCAAGTTTGTTTAACGAAGTAATGGTGTGACACCTCTTGGGGTGTGCCAATTTAGGATCATACATCCAAATGAGTGGAATCGGTTCGCGCTTAAGGCAAGAAAGAGAGCGACTTGGCCTGTCGCAGAAAGTTTTTGGTGAAATTGGAGGCGTTGAAGCGAACGCCCAAGGCAAATATGAAAGCGGTGGTCGTGCACCCAAGGCCGACTATTTGTCACGCGTTGCCGAAAAAGGAGTGGATATCCTGTACGTGTTGACCGGCAGTCCAACGCCGATCCAGCTGGATAACCTGAGCAAGATCGAAGAAAAAGTGCTGGGCAATTACCGAGCGATGTTCAAGGAAGACCAGGATGCAATCCGTCGCTTGACCAGTACCTTGGCCGAGCATTCCTCCGCGGTGAACGGAAAAGCCAAGCCGCACCCCCAGGAATCCTGACCTTTAGCCCAGGAAACAGGGCTGTTCGCCACCCGGTGAACAGCCGCAGCGCGTTGAATCTCTATATATATGACACTTGCAACTAGGTCTGCGCCTTGGTTTTTTGCTAAGGTGTTCAGCAACCTATAAGACCATATCGCGAGGTGTCTGCTTGATTAGGGTGCTAGTAGTCGATGACCATGATCTCGTTCGTACAGGTATTACACGAATGCTGGCTGACATCGACGGCCTGCAAGTAGTCGGCCAGGCGGAGTCGGGGGAGGAATCCCTGATCAAGGCCCGAGAGTTGAAGCCCGATGTGGTGCTGATGGACGTCAAGATGCCTGGGATTGGCGGTCTTGGTGCCACGACCAAGCTATTGCGCAGCCATCCGGACATCAAGGTCGTGGTCGTAACGGTGTGTGAGGAAGACCCGTTCCCAACCCGTTTGCTGCAAGCCGGTGCCGCCGGCTACCTCACCAAGGGCGCAGGCCTGGCCGAGATGGTGCAAGCCATTCGCCTGGTTTTTGCCGGCCAGCGTTACATCAGCCCGCAGATTGCCCAGCAACTGGCCATCAAGTCTTTCCAGCCCACCAGCGATTCGCCGTTTGATGCGCTGTCGGAGCGGGAAATCCAGATCGCCCTGATGATTGTCGGTTGCCAGAAGGTGCAGACCATCTCTGACAAGCTGTGCCTGTCGCCCAAGACCGTCAATACCTACCGTTATCGTATCTTCGAGAAGCTTGCCATCAGCAGTGATGTTGAATTGACCCTGCTCGCGGTGCGACACGGCATGGTGGACGCCAGCGCCTGACATGACCACACCGTTTGATCCCAGTGCCTTTCTCTCCACCTGCAGTGGCCGCCCCGGCGTGTACCGCATGTTCGACAGCGAGGCGCGCCTGCTTTACGTGGGCAAAGCCAAGAACCTGAAGAACCGTCTGGCGAGCTACTTTCGCAAGACCGGCCTTGCGCCGAAAACCGCCGCCCTGGTAGCGCGTATCGCCCAGGTCGAAACCACCATCACCGCCAATGAAACCGAAGCGCTGCTGCTTGAGCAGACGCTGATCAAGGAATGGCGGCCGCCCTACAACATCCTGCTGCGTGACGATAAATCCTACCCTTACGTATTTTTATCGGACGGCAACTTTCCGCGCCTGAGCATTCACCGCGGGGCAAAAAAGCAGAAGGGCAAGTACTTCGGGCCTTACCCCAGCGCCGGGGCGATTCGTGAAAGCCTGAGCCTGCTGCAAAAAACCTTTTTTGTGCGCCAGTGCGAAGACAGCTTCTACAAGAACCGCACACGGCCGTGCCTGCAATACCAGATCAAGCGCTGCAAGGCGCCCTGCGTGGGCCTGGTGGAACCTGCGGAGTACGCCGAGGATGTGCGCCATTCGGTGATGTTCCTCGAAGGGCGCAGCAACGCGCTCACCGATGAGCTGTCCGGCGCCATGGAGCAGGCCGCCAGCACCCTGGATTTCGAAAAGGCCGCCGAACTGCGCGACCAGATCTCCCTGCTACGCCGTGTCCAGGACCAGCAAAGCATGGAAGGCGGCACCGGTGACGTCGACGTGATCGCCGCGTTCGTCAACCCGGGCGGCGCCTGTGTGCACCTGATCAGCGTGCGTGGCGGGCGGGTGTTGGGGAGCAAGAACTTCTTCCCGCAGACCGGTATCGACGAAGACGTGGCAGAGGTCATGGCCGCGTTCCTTGGCCACTATTACGTCAGCAGCCCTGAGCGCGACCTACCGTCGGAGCTGATCGTCAACGTGGTGCATGAAGACTTTCCCACCTTGATCGAAGCGATTCACGAGCTGCGCGGCCGCGAGCTGGACATCAGCCACCGCGTACGCGGCACCCGTGCTCGCTGGCAGCAACTGGCCGTGACCAACGCCGAACAGGCCCTGGGCGCGCGGCTGGCGAACCGACAGCACGTCGCTGCACGCTTCGACGCCCTGGCCGAGGTCCTCAACCTGGACGAGCCGCCTCAGCGCCTGGAATGCTACGACATCAGCCACTCCAGCGGTGAGGCCACGGTGGCGTCCTGTGTGGTATTCGGGCCGGAAGGTCCGATCAAGGCCGATTACCGGCGCTACAACATCGAAGGCGTTACCGCCGGCGATGACTACGCCGCGATGCACCAGGCGCTCACGCGGCGTTTCAGCAAGCTGAAGGACGGGGAGGGCAAGTTGCCCGATATCCTGCTGGTAGATGGCGGCAAGGGCCAGTTGTCCATGGCCCGTGACGTGCTCAACGAACTGGCGGTGCCCGACCTGATCCTGCTCGGCGTCGCCAAGGGCACCACGCGCAAGGCCGGTTTCGAGACGTTGTACTTGAATGATGCCGCCCATGAGTTCACTTTGAAGGGCGACTCACCCGCGCTGCACCTGATTCAACAAATTCGCGACGAAGCTCACCGTTTCGCCATTACCGGCCACCGTGCCCGCCGTGGCAAAACCCGGCGTACCTCAACCCTGGAAGGGGTTGCGGGGGTAGGCCCGACGCGACGTCGCGACTTGCTTAAACATTTTGGTGGCTTGCAGGAGCTGTCCCGTGCCAGCATTGACGAGATAGCCAAAGCACCCGGTATCAGTAAAAAGCTCGCTGAGCTGATTTATGCAAACCTGCACAGCGAATAGAATGCCTTCTCACCTCGTAGCCAGTTGTGCCGATGAATATCCCTAATCTGATTACCGTTCTACGCGTCCTGCTTATCCCGATTTTCATTCTGTTGTTTTATTTGCCGTATGAATGGAGCTACGTCGCCTCCAGCTCGGTATTCGCCTTCGCGGCCGCCACCGACTGGCTCGACGGCTACCTGGCACGCCGCCTGGAACAGAGCACGCCGTTTGGCGCGTTCCTCGACCCTGTGGCCGACAAACTCATGGTGGCCGTTGCCCTGGTCCTGCTGGTACAGGAACACGGCAACCTGTGGCTGACCCTGCCGGCCGCCGTGATCATCGGCCGCGAAATCGTCGTCTCGGCCCTGCGCGAATGGATGGCCGAAATCGGCGCCCGCGCCCACGTCGCCGTCTCCAACATGGGCAAATGGAAAACCGCCGCGCAGATGCTCGCGCTGGTCATCCTGCTGGCCAACCCGTCGGACTTCACATTCTGGGTGCTCACCGGCTACGCCTTGCTGCTCATCGCCGCCGGCCTGACGCTGTGGTCCATGCTCCAATACCTGCGCGCCGCCTGGCCTCATCTGCGAACCACGGTTGAAAAGAAATAAAACTTTTTTGAATCAAGGGGTTGACGGGTGCTGAGGATTCTATAGAATGCGCATCACCAAGCGGGAATAGCTCAGTTGGTAGAGCACGACCTTGCCAAGGTCGGGGTCGCGAGTTCGAGTCTCGTTTCCCGCTCCAAATATTGCGCTACAGAGTTCCACTGAATTCTGTAAGTGATTGAAATCAGGGCCTTTAGGCCCTTTTTTCGTTCCAGCGGGAACCACTGAAATCCAGCACTATCCGGTGTGTTTAAGTCCAGAATTGAGTCCAGGATTCTGACAAGCACTGAATCGGTTTAATGCTGGAGCAGTTTGTGTAGCGAGATGAGCATCTGGCCCTGACTCTGTTCAGGAGCTCGCGATGGCACTCTCAGAAATGGCAGTTCGGCATGCCCGAATTACCGGTAATGACTACACCCTCGGTGACAGTGATGGTCTCACTCTCAATGTGACGGCCAGGGGCGGAAAAGTCTGGCTCTTCCGTTACTACTGGTCAGGCAAGCAGAAGCGCATGTCGCTCGGTAGTTACCCCCAAATTGGGCTTAAAGAAGCCCGTACCCGGCGTGATGAAGCACGGGCCTTGGTTGCCCAGGGCATCAACCCCTATGAGCATCGCAAACAACAGCGGCTTGCTGTTCATTCTGCGAGAGAGCATACCTTCGAGGCCGTGTTCAATCAGTGGGTGGAGTTCCGCAGGCTAAGCCTGAAGGAAGGGCGCCAGAGCACGCTCTCGCAGATCTTGCGAATCTTCAATAAAGACGTCCTGCCAACCCTGGGCGGGCGGTCCATCTACGATATCAATCGTCACGATCTGTTGGATTTATTGAGCAGGATCGAACAGCGCAAGGCCTTAACAACCGCCGAAAAATGCCGGACTTGGTTCAACCAATTGTTCCGTTATGCACTGGTGAAGATCGAGGGGCTGGAGCACAACCCAGCTTCAGACCTTGATGTGGTTGCACTCCCCAAACCTCCGGTTACGCACAATCCATTTCTCCGAATGGACGAGCTCCCAGGATTGATGGTTGCTCTTCGAAACTACGGTGGCGCCAGCCAAACTCGGCTTGGCCTTCGGTTGTTGCTGCTGACCGGTGTCCGCACGGGCGAATTACGGTTGGCAACACCCGACCAGTTCGATCTGGAGAAGCGCTTGTGGGTCATACCGGCGGAAGTGGTGAAACAACTCCAGCTAGCGATGCGGAAGCCAGGTAGGCAGACCCAAAATGTACCGCCTTATATCGTGCCGCTGTCGGTTCAGGCTCTGGAGATTGTGCGTCACTTGCTGGACCAGGTTGTTCCCGCGCAGCGCTATTTGTTTGCGCATCGAAGCGACCTGAGCAAGCGTATCAGTGAGAACACGCTGAATGGCGCGTTACGTCGGATGGGGTATGCCGATCAACTCACTGGTCACGGGATGAGGGCGACGATCTCGACGGCGCTGAACGAGATCGGGTATCCAAAGGTGTGGGTGGACGCTCAGCTTTCTCATGCTGATCCGGATAAGGTGAGTGCGGCCTACAATCACGCGGAATACGTGGAGCAGCGTCGAACCATGATGCAGGATTGGGCGAACCGCCTGGGTCTGTGGGGGCAGGGCCAGCTGAAAGCGGCAAGCTCTCCGCTTACTATTCGTTTAGAGGGCGCAGCTTCGTTACCTTCTTTGGAAAGCGCGAACGCAAACGCCGTTCTGTACAGCAGTGGCTTCCCAGCGACGACGGTTCCAGCCTCTAAAAAGTCCGTAAGCAACGAACCGGTCCTTAACGCGGCTCAGTATTCACCTGTCCCACCTGCTTCAGCGCAGACTGAACAGCTGCGCGAACCCCAAGTATCTGAGATACAACGTCAGCGCGCCGAGATGCTAGCCACCTATGAAGCTTCGAATAATTTGCCGCTGCTTGTCTTCGCCAAACTGGCAGGCAAATCCCGAGATCAGATCAACCGCGATATCAAGGCTCGGCGCCTGCTATCCCTGAGCTTGGGGAATCGCGGTCAGCGCATTCCCGATTGGCAGCTTGATCCACTGCGGCACAAGTTGGTACTTGCTGCGTTAGCGCGGTTTCCGGATGTCGATGCATGGAGGCTTTATGGCGCCCTTTGTAAGCCTCATGAGCGATTAAAAGGTCGCGCGCCAATCGATATGCTCAATATGGAAAATTTCGAAGGGACCGCACAGATCGTTTGCAGTGCGCTGGGTTCAAGCTGAGGTGCTGTCTTCGTGCTGTGATAACGGATGTCGCTGCTTGCTTGGGTCCATCTAGCTCGGGCTGCCCTAAATGCGTGGACTTCACGAGTTGCCTGAGGTGCGGCGGAGGTGTTCGGCAGGAGGCTTCTATTGCGCAGGAAGACACCCTTTGGCAATATCTCGCTCCCACCCTCTCTTGTCAGCTCTCCATCCCTCTCATTTGGGGGCTGCGTCTTGGGGATGGCGGGTAACCACCCGGCCTCGTGCCGGGTTTTTTATTCGTTCGGCAGGCACGGCTGGCGGACAAACTTGGAATATCCAGCTACCCCATGTATGGGGTGCTAGGGGTCGAGTGTTCGAATCACTCCGTCCCGACCATATTATTCAATGACTTAGCCCAATCTGAAAAGGTTGGGCTTTTTCATGCCCGAAAAATACTTCCACATTTACTCCCACGAATATCTTGGATCTTAATAGCTTTACCATTTGAGAGGCTTGGTTGTGTTCGAGTCTCGTCCGCTGCGCCATATTTGCTTCCACAAAGCCCCACTGAACGCCTGGAAACCACGGAAATAGCGGCCTTTAGCCGCTTTTCTCGTTTTCTGAATTCCACTGGAATCCATCTCCGCCACGGTTTTTTAAGTAAACATTTAAGTACACCGCTGGCACATGGGTGACTGCGAATCTGAAGGAAGCCCGAGGTAAAATGCTTGCCTGACGAACAGAAAGCGGATAGAGGCGGCGCAGCGGAGTAAGGTGGCCATGATCACTAAAGCTTAATACTTGCACGGAACGCTGTGACGTAGAGGCGAGCGAACACGATTGGCGAATAAACCCATGGGCAATGTTGACGATACGGCGTTCGCCAAATGGCTCGAGCGGATTCCGGTGATTCGCGAAGTGGCTAAGCATCACTCGGAGTGGAAAGAGCCCACGCAGCGATTTGAGATTTGAAGCAGTGGTCGATTCACACCCGAGGCGCTACTGCTGATCTCGGAGAGAAACCTTCAAACTCAAAAGTACGAGATCGTTGCCAAGGCTCAGATCATGTTTTCGAGCAAGTCTGGGTTGTAACGAAGCAGGGCTGATCCGCACCTACGAACAGCACTTCATCAACCATCCATAGAAAGAAATTGAGATGAGCCCGAGCGAGCGGCTAGAAAAAAGGAGCGGGATAAAAAGCGAGCCGTGGTCGAGAATACGTCAGTGCCAACTTCCCCTACACCCACTCACATCAGTATCTGCTTCCGGGGCAGCGTAGTGCAGCAGGTATGGTAACAGCACCTTCTTTTTTTCTGTGATTCCAATATGCAATTACTGGGTTAATATACAGCTCTCTCCCTGGTGTGCGCTCAAGAGGACTGAATGGCTCCTACTCATGACATCATCGAAATCAGATCGCTTATCGATCTCCTCTCCATATTCAATATCTCCGCTGACATAACCTTGACCAAGGATCAGTACAGCCACCCACTGCGCCCCTATCGCTTGATTCAGCCAGAAGCCAGTTGCCAATACCAAAAAAAAGGTACGCGCTGTTCGAAGATGCATCAGCATGGCTTTGTCGTCGAGCTCAAAGATGGCTCTAACGTATTGATAGGTCATTGCTGCGCCCACAATCACTTGGGCCTTCATGACGCAGAGGTCAAAGGCGCGTTGAAGCAACTGTCCGCGACCGAACATCGAAACATTCGGCGCCATAAGGTGGAGACATTGCTCCTCCAGCGGGATGCATTCGTTGAAAGGGTTAGAGCGGCGAACATCAGACATCGCGGGCTGGTGGATAGGATTGACCAAATCCTGCAAATCCTTCCTGAGCGTGTGGGTGTCATTCTCAAAACTCGGTGGAAGAGTAGCCACCTCGAGGTGCTATGGAGCTACCAGATCATCAAGAAAGGGATCGATGAGAAGGGTAAGACCTATGAGGAACGTCACTGGTACCCTCATTCCTTCGGAAAACTCAAAGGTATGGGCTTATGGCTACAGTTGGGTCAACAGCGGTATCAGGAGCGTCTGCTCGATTTTCGCCGGCAACTTGAGGCCATTCCCTCAAAAATTCGTTTGACCAATGCACAGGTAGAACAGGCAGAGGCTGTTTTCAACCGACTGACTGAGCTGACAGTCATCGAGAGAGAGATACAGTCCCAGACGAAGCTGATCGACGAATTCCTTAATCCTGCCAACTTGGAAATGGTGATCCAGTTGACCAGCAATCAAAAAATCCGCGCGGAAACGGTGCTCGCCGTGCACAAGCTTCGAAATGAGACTTGCGGCAAGGCTCCTGAGAAATACGTAGCCGAAATCGACCGAATGTTGAAGCAGCGATATTCAGCCGGAGCCATACGAATCTCTGAGTAATTCTTGTCGCACCCGCGTCGAAGCTCGAGTCGTCGATAGTCACTCTCTTGCAGAGCGCGCTGGTTCTTACGTTGGCGTCGGGGGCGGGTTGGTGTTTTGCTGAGTGATAAGCTGTGCTCGAGAAATTCGCCAAGTCCACACTATGGTAGCGAGCATGCCAAGGCTGGCTAGGATCACGGCGATCGTAATTCCTGTGATGCTCAGCAGGAAACCTAGTAAGCCATCAATTTCTGAGCTTTGACCCATCGTACGTTGCAAAGCCATAAAACGAATTCTTGCTGCGACGTCGACTTTCATGGCGCCAAACGCCGCCTTTACCACGTTCTCATCTGTGTCGCTAGGCAGCTCTTTAAACGTGAGTTTATAAAGTTCCAATGCTGTACCACAGTAATAATTGCGATTCGCATAATTATTATTTGAGGCGTCGATGCAGAGCTCAAGGTAATCAAGCGTTCGCTTGTCTTGGTTTTCGGCAACCAAAAAGCTATACGTAGCGTTATGTTGATTCGAACTTTCCTGATATTTATCTAACAGGTAGGTGAGGTATCCGAGGTAGCTGCCTAAAATAACGATACCCACGCTAGCCACGAGTAGCACTCTGGTCAGAGCGCGTTTTGAGGCCTTGGTCGTAATCCTATTGGCTAGCCTTCCCAGTACGTCTGCATCTTCAAATGCTTCCTTAATGCTGCCCATATGGCTCCTTGAACAGTTTCGTGCTTATCTTGGGTGGCCAGCATTATGCCTCCGTGCCGTAATGGCCGCGAGCGACGATGGCTCAGGTTTTGGAAATACCTAGGGGGCATCAACGAGGCTGCGGTACATCCACGCTTCAAAGCTGCTCCTTCCGGGAGCGCGAATGTGAAGGAGATACGATCTGGTGAAAATTAGGAAGCTGGAAATCAAGAACTTCCGGGGAGTCAGCAAGCTGGAATGGTGCCTTCCAAAGGCTCATATATTCTGTCTGATTGGCAAGGGAGACTCGTCTAAATCGACCATACTGGAGGCCATTCGGTATACGTTCTTCCCCCAGTGGAATCTCACGCTCAGCGACTCCGACTTCTATAGCGGCAACATTGCAAATCCGATCACTATCGAAGCAACGATCGGCGAGCTTGTAGACGACTTTTGCTCGCTCGCTAAGTATGGGCATTACCTCCGAGGCTGGGACAGCGACGCGTTTCAGATCAACGATGAGCCAGATGACCATCTCGAAAACGTGCTCACCGTGCGTTTCACTGTTGGCAAAGATCTCGAACCTCAATGGGTTGTCGTATGCGACCGACAACCGGAGGGAGTTCCTTTCAAGCAAGCCGACCGGAACAAAGTCAGCGTCGGCTTGATCGGCACATTCAGTGAAAGGCAGCTTTCATGGGCTACGGGCACTGCCTTGTCGAAGCTGACCGCAGTACAGAGCCTGAATGAACTGCTGGCAGATGCCTCTAGAACTGCGCGATCGTCATTAGATGCGAAGCGGGAGGAGACGCTAAAAAATTTCGATGCTGCCGCATTGAAATCTCAGGAAGTCGCCAAGCTCCTTGGGGTTCCCGTGGTCGATGCCTACAAAGCGCACCTTGATCTGGCCTCCGTAAATTTGAAAGCTGGTGGACTAGTCCTGCATGACGGTGAAATTCCGCTGCGCCAGTTGGGGCTAGTGTGCTGTCTCTGAAATAAATTCTCCGAAAATTGACTACGCTTTCTTGGTTATCACATCCTTGGAGGCGAACAGATGAGCGCCCAAGATATTGTCCTGAGCCCCGAAGAACACGTCGAACTAAGCCGCCGCATAAGGTCTGCCACCATCAGTCAACGTGACGGTCGGCGCGCCCGGGTGATCCTGTTGGCCGCTCAAGTTGTACGCGGGTTGAAATAGCCCGCCTGGTTGGGTTTTCTCTGCGCTCGGTCACTCTTTGGTGTCAGCGTTTTCAA
>NZ_QODJ01000101.1:0-12049 GCF_009935965.1 Pseudomonas sp. L13 | reverse complement strand
GGCGGCACGGGCGGCGGCACCGGTGGCGGCACTGGCGGTGGCACCGGCGGCGGCACGGGCGGCGGCACCGGTGGCGGCACTGGCGGTGGCACCGGCGGCGGCACGGGCGGCGGCACTGGTGGCGGTACCGGTGGCGGCACCGGTTCGACAACCACCCCACTGGTCACCGGCCAGATCGCCGGCACCCTTGGCACCACTGTGGGCAATGTCGGTACGGCTGTCGGTAACCTGGGTTCGACCTTGAACGGCGTACCTATCGTCGGCGCAACCGCTGGCGGCCTGGTCTCCTCGGCAGGCACCGCTGTTAACAGCATCGGCACGGGTGTGACCACCGGTTTGGGCTCACTGGGCACCAACAGCAACTCCCTGGGCACTACGGTGGCAGGCGTAGGTAATGGCGTGGCGGACCTGGGCGGCGGCCTCTCGACCACCGGCCAATCGCTGTCAACCACTCTGGGCGGCATACCGGTGGTCGGCGGCGTGACAGGTGGCGTGGGCACAGCGGTCGGTGGCGTCGTGGATAAAGTCGGCACCACCGTTACCATGCTCGGCGATACCCTCAGCACGGCCAGCACCACGGGCCCGCTGGGCTCGTTGACCAACACCCTGGGCAGCAAAGTCGTGGTGCCTGTGGTGTCGCTGGTGGAAAACACCACCGGCAACCTGGGCAACACAACCGGCCTAGGCGCTCCACTCAATGGCGTACTGGATAAAGTCGGTTCGGCTGTCACTGGCCTGGGTACTCAAGTCGCCAGCACTGGCGGCACGGGCAACCCAGTCACCGGTATTGTCGGCACCGTACTCACTGGCGTCGGTGGCACACTGGATAAATCGGGCGGTTATGTGGCCCCAACCGGTGGCACCTCGGCTCCCGGCATTCCAGAGTTGGTGGGTGGCCTGGTGGCTAACGTAGGTACCGGCCTGAACGTGGGCAACACCAACGGCACAGTCAGTGCAGCGGGTGTAACCGGTGGTGCAGTCGGCGGCACCGTTGCCTCGCTGGGCACTGTGCTGGGTGGCACAGGTGTAGCAAACACCGCAGCCACCGCACCGGTCGCCACCGTGGCCGCCAATGTCGGCGCAGCGCTCAACCCTGTGACCAGCGGCGTCACCAACCTGACGCAAACCATCGGCACGACTACCGGTGTGGGTGCTCCGGTGAATGGCTTGGTGACTCAAGTCGGCGGCGCAGTCAGCAGCTTGGGCACCAACCTGACGGCAGCCAACGCCAACCCGATCACCAACGCGGTAGGCACCACCGTTACAGCGGTCGGCGGCACCGTCGCCTCGGTGGGAGGCCTGGTAACCGGCGGCACCACTGGCGGCACCAGCGGTGGTTTGCTCGGCGGCCTGAATATCGGCACTACCACCACAGCAACCGGCACGGGCACAACCACAGGCGGCACTCCAGCAACAGGCGGTCTGGGCGGTTTGTTGAACGGCCTGACCGGCAAATAGAAATGCACCTGGCCGATTAGACGGCCTCCCCTACAGCGCCTACGCTTGGTTGAGACGAGAGACCTTTAATAAGTCTCTCGTCTTTTTTATGGGCGGCGACACGCTTTATCACTCGCCACCCTCCCGAACCGCGTCCCAGAACCCGGCGGGCCCGAAGCGCTGCTGCAGTTGACCATGGAGTGTCCTATGCGCGTGTTGACGCCGTTGTTATTGCTCACCCTCAGTGCCTACGCCCAGGCCGAGACCCTTCCCAGCTTTCTTAACAGCAACGACACTGTCCGCACCCTGCCGGTGCCCAACCTGCCCGCCGACGCCTATCGGCCACCCACGTCGAAAACCCAGGTACCTGAAGCGCCTCCGACCGCCGGCCAACCGCTGTTGATGGACACCAAGGTCACCATTCGAAAGTTGCAGATCGAAGGCGGGACGGTCTACCCGCTCGCCGAGACGGCACGGGTGTATGCGCCGTTGATTGGACGGGAAACCAACCTTGCGCAACTGATCGAAGCGACCCGTGGCATCACCCGCCGTTATCAGGAGGATGGCTACCTGCTGTCCTACGCGTTCCTGCCGCAACAGAACTTCGAAAACGGCCTGGTCCGCGTGGTACTGGTGGAGGGCTACATCAAGGACTATCAGCAAACCGGCGACATCGGTTCGGTGTCGGCCTATGTCGATAAGCTCGCGCAGAAGCTCCTGGCTGAGCGCCCGCTGACCCGCAAGACCTTCGAGCGCTACACCACGCTGATGAGCCGCATCCCCGGCCTCAGCGTACAGGCGCAAGTGCCGCCACCGGGCACCACCGACGGCGCCACGCACATGCAGATCCAGGCTAGCCGCAAACCGTTCACCACCAGCATGAGCCTGGTGCAGAAAAGCCGTGGCGGCACGCAAGCGCTGCTGAGCGCTACCAGCAATTCCCAGACGTCCATGGGCGAACAACTCACCGTCAGCGGCCTGTTCCCGCCCGGCGAGGACAAAGAGCACTACTACCGCGTGGACTACAACCAGTTCATCAACGCCGAGGGCACCCAACTGGCACTCGCCGCCGAACGCTATCGCGCCGACCCCAACAGCAGCGTGCAACTGGACGGCGGTTTCGAACTCAAGCCGCACCAATCCATCGACCGCTACTCCATTGGCCTGAGCCACCCGTTCATTGCCTCCCCCACCGAATCACTTACCCTGGGCACGCGCCTGTACGCGGTCGACCAGACCACGCGCTACAAACTGGTGGGCTACCCGCTGCGTTTCGACATCGAATCCAACCTGCGCGCCTTGGCCTTCGAAGGCGATTGGCGCAAGGCCGACGCGCAACGCCTGCGCATCCTCAGTGGTGGTCTGTACCAGGGCATCGACGGTCTGGGCGCCAAGGCTCGCAGTGACCTGGGCGTGGCCAAACCCGACCTCGACTTCTTCCGCCTGCGCCTTTCCGGCGTGCAAAGCGACAAGTTCTTCGACAACTGGCAAGGCGTGCTGTCCGGTGCGCTGTACTGGAGCGACAACACCCTGCCAGACAGCGAACGCGTGACCTTCGGCGGGCAGAATTTCGGCCGTGGCTACCCGGACGACCAAGGCTCGGGCGACAAGGGCTGGGGGGTGGCGTACGAGGTCAACTACAGCTTCAACCGCACCGGCAACTGGCTGAAGATTCTGCAACCCTATGTAGTAGTCGACCGCGCCAAATCCTGGTTCAACGACCTGCCGGTCAAGGCCAACGACATGTCCTCGGCGGCGGTGGGTCTACGCTTTGGCGACAAGAAGTACTACAACATCGCGCTGGAGGCGGCCAAGCCCATGTCGGATATCGCCCTGGACAGCTTTAACCGCAGACCGCGGTATACGCTGAGTTTCAGTTACCAGCTGTGAAGCTGTTGCGAGGGAGCTTATGTGTGAGCGGGCTTGCTCGCGAAGACGGTGTGTCAGTCAATGCATCTTTAACTGAGCCACCGCAATCGCAGGCAAGCCAGCTCCCACATTTGAGCGGTGCCGGTCCGTTACCGACCAGGTGTAGAGAGGGGAAACAGGTTGTTGAGGGTATCGAGCAAGCGCACCAGGTAGATAGGTTTGCGAAACAGATCCAGCACCTGCAAGCGCAGCATATCGCTGACATCATCCATTTCTGCATGACCCGACATCACGATCACAGGCAACTGCGAGCGTGAGGTATGTTCGCGCAGGCGCTTGATCAAGGAGATACCACTTTCCTCAGGCATGCGCAGATCGGTGATGACCAGGGCGATATCAGGGTGAAGTGTCAATTCTTGCAGGGCGAAGGTGACGGAGTTCGCGGTGAAACAGACGAATCCCTCGTCTTCGAGGGATTCGGCCAACTCGATCAGCGCATCCTCCTCGTCATCCACCAATAGGATTTGTTGGCGGGATGACGAAGGGTGGGTCATGGGCGGTACCTGATAAAGAGAATCGCCAAAACAATTACAGACAACGCTGCATGTTAAGTCGCCGCCGGCAGCGCGTCTGACACTTTCTGGAAGACACCTTTGATTTTATCGCCAAGTCCAGTGCCAAAGCCAATGATAACCAACGCAACTATCGCCACAATAATCACATATTCAATGGCCGACGCCCCGTCTCTACGGCGCAGGAATAACTGAGCGTGAATGTAAAATTTCAAGAACAGGTCAAGGATCATAGGAGATCTCCCTCATGCGCCACAAAAGCGCCGATACAGCTGGCCCGCACAATGATTGCCGTGTGCCACTAGAGCATTGTCAACAAATTTAACACTCACAACTGTAAGAACGAATTAATCACAAAGTATTAGTCACCCCACCCGCCCGACAAGTCCGTCATTTACAGGCCCCGCTTTAACCGCGCAGATAAATTTTTCATTCAGTAATGGCAATTTGTCCTAGCTGGGCTACCTTCAAATAGCCAAATCGTTAGTTGTTCATCACAGCCCAGTTGCGAATTTAACTCGTTTGGATAAACGGGAATAAAAGCAGTGCAACAGGATAGGGAGCGCCGTCATGAACAGTCGTATCAGCATGGTCCTGGCTGGCTTGCTGCTCATCGGAGCCCTGGTTGCAGGGTATTGGGGCCTGGTGCTGAGTCGTCCACCGGCACCCGCCGTAGCGCCCTCGCCAGAACCTGTCATTTCCGTCGAAAAAACCGTTGCAGTCGTGGAAGACCAGACCCGCCAACCGGTCGTGGTGCTGGTGCACGCGGTTGCGCCTTTTGTGCCCCTCACCGCTGCCGATGTCGCCGTGGAAAAACTGCGCACCGTGCCGGCCGGCAGCCTGACCAGCATCGACCAGGCCATCGGCCGCACGCCCTTGCGGGCCCTGGGGGCCGGCACCTGGCTCAATGATGAAAGCTTCACCGCCGGCGGCCCCCTGGCGCGCATGATTCGTACAAACGAACGGGCGCTGGCCGTCGCCGTCGATGAGGTCATCGGCGCAGGTGGCCAGTTGAGCCCCGGAGATTACGTGGATGTGTTGCTGTTCTTGCGCCAGGACAATGCCAATGCCGAGCAATCGGCGCAGGTGGTCATCCCAGCGATTCGCCTGCTCAGCGTCGGCGACCAGTTGGGCTTGGCCAACGACGGCACCCCGGCCCTACCGCCACCCGCCACCGCCGAAGAACGCGCCCAGGCCGCCCAACGCCGCACTGCCGCGCGCAGTGTGGTGCTGGCGGTGCCCGAACCCTTGCTGAGCCGGCTGATGCTCGCCTCCCAAGCTGGCACGCTGCGCCTGGCTGTGCGCAGTGCCGACGAACAATTGCTCAGCCGCTACTGGGCCGGCGAAAGCGACACCCCGGACAAGGTGCAAAGCGCCAACCGCGACCTCTACCAATTCACCCAATTGGCCCTCAGCGGCCCGCCGAAAAAAATCACCCCCGCGGTGGCCGACACCGGCCAGCGTCGGGGCGTCGAAGTGATTCGCGGCGCAGCGGCAGCACAACCTACCCCCTGATTGAACAAGGATGCCTTGAATGAGCCAACGCTACGCTCAATTGGCCTTGGCCTTGATGCTGCCGTGCCTGCCCCTGGGCATGGCGATGGGCGCATCGGGCAACTGCAACGCCCTGGGCCAATTGCCCGCCGTGATCGAGGTGGGCGAAGGCTTGCAGACAGAGCTGCAATCGCCGGTAGCGATTACACGCCTGGCCATCGGCGAACCGAAAATCGCCGACGTGCGGGTCAACGGCGACCGCCACTTCCTGCTCACCGGTGTCGGCAGCGGTGCCACCAGCCTGATGGTGTGGACCGGTTGCTCGACCACCCCGCGCCAGAGCATGGTGTTCGTCAAGGGCAAGGCCACCTCGGCGCTGACCAGCCAATCGCTGTCGCCCTCCGAAGACCCGACGCTGCCCAGCCAGGTGCAGACCGATATCCGCTTCGTCGAAGTCAGCCGCACCAAGCTCAAGGAGGCCAGCACCAAGATCCTCGGCATGGGCAACAATTTCTTCCTCGGCAGCCCGAGCTTGCTATCCCCTTCGGAGGGCATCTTCAAATTGCCGGTGAGCCCTGACAGCTTCAACATCGGTTTTGGCGGTGGCCGGGTCAAGGCATTGATCAACGCCCTGGAAAGCAGCGGCTTTGCCTACACCCTGGCACGCCCCAGCCTGGTGGCCATGAGCGGCCAGAGCGCGACCTTCCTGGCCGGCGGCGAAGTGCCAATTCCGGTGCCCAGTGCCGGCAGCGATACCATCACCATCGAGTACAAGGAATTCGGCATTCGCCTGACGCTGACGCCCACGGTCATCGACCACAACCGCATCGCCCTGAAAGTCGCCCCGGAAGTCAGCGAGCTGGACTACAACAACGCGATCCGGATCCAGGGCATCCAGGTACCCGCCCTCACCGTCCGGCGCACCGACACCAGCGTGTCGCTGGCCGATGGCGAAAGCTTCGTGATCAGCGGCCTGATCAGCAGCACCAACCGCTCCACCATCGCCAAGCTGCCAGGCCTGGGCGACATCCCGATCATTGGTGCTTTCTTCCGCGACTCCAATATCAACAGTGAAGAAAAAGAACTGCTGATGATTGTCACGCCGCATCTGGTGCAGCCACTGGCCGCCAATGCGCAGTTGCCGTCGCTGCCCGGCGAGAAACTGCGCACCTACGACCCGAATTGGTTCCGTCTGTTCTTCCTGGAAAACGGCAACTTCGACCGTCGCAGTGGACTCTCCCAATGAGCGATAGCCTGAGCCAGACCTTCCTGGCAATCACCCGCAACAGCACCGACCTGGAATGGCTCCAGGGTGCACTGGCGCCCCTTGGCCAAGTGATCAGCGTGGGCGGCGGCAGCCTGGATGAATTGCTGGCATTGGTGGACGTGACCTTCGCCAACCTGGTGTTCGTGGGCCTGGACCGCGAACACCTGGTGGCCCAGAGTGCCTTGATCGAAGGCGCCCTGGAAGCCAAGCCGATGCTCGCGGTGGTGGCCTTGGGTGACGGCATGGACAACCAGTTGGTACTCAACGCCATGCGTGCCGGTGCCCGGGATTTTGTCGCCTATGGCTCGCGCTCCAGCGAAGTGGCCGGGCTGGTGCGACGCTTGAGCAAGCGCTTGCCGCCCACGGCGCCGAACGCCCATCTCGGCGGACTCACCGTGCTCTACGGTGCCCAGGGCAATACCGACGGTGCTCTGCTGGCAAGCCACTTGGCGATGGTGGTGCAAAAGAGTGGCCAACAGACGCTGATGCTCGACCTCGGCCTGCCCAGGGGCGACAGCCTGGCGCTGCTGGGCCTGGACAGCACCTTCAATTTCGGCGACGCCTTGCGCCACCTGCGCCGCCTGGACGCCACGCTGATCAACAGCGCGTTTACCAGCACCGACGAGGGCCTGCGGATCCTCGCCTACGCCGCCAGCGATGAACCCTTGGAAATGACCAGCGCCGCCGAGCTGTACATGTTGCTCAGCGCCTTGCGCCAGCACTTCCAGCACATCGTGGTCAACCTCACCGGGCAAGCCGACAGTGAAGCCTTGCGCACCTTTGTCAGCCACTGCGACAAGCTGCTGTGGTGCACCGACCAGGGCGTGCTCGACTGTCGGCGCAACCTGGCGGTGCTGAACCTGTGGCGCGAAAAAGGCATGAAGCTCGACCATGCCAAGCTGCTCGTCGATCGTTACATCAAAGGCTGTGCCCCCGACACCGAAGCCCTGGAAAAAAGCTTCGGCCTGGAGTGCATCGCCGTGCTGCCCCTGAGCCCGGAAGTGCGCCTGAACGCCAAAAACCAGGGGCAAAGCCTGTTCACCCTGGCCCCGCGTGAGGCCTTGACCCAAGCCCTGCGCCACCTGGGCGAGCGCCTGGCCAAACGCACCGAAGGCTTGGATAAACCTTCGACACGCTGGTTCGAACGCCTGCTGGGGGCAAGTCGATGAACAGCGAAAAACTCTTCGGCGCCCCGGCCCGTGGGGCAGCCGCGCACAACGACCACGACGGCCTGAAACTGGTGCTGCATCGCTACATCATCGATGCCATCGAAGAGTCGGGCCAGAACCTGCTGGAAGGCTCGCGCCAATCCCTGGCGCAATTTGTCGTCGACAAGGTGGCCGAATACATCACGCGCATGCACCTGGCGATCTCGCGCTATGAGATGGAGCGCCTGGCCGAGGAAATCGTCGATGAGCTGACCGGCTTCGGCCCGCTGGAGGTGCTGCTGCGCGATGTGTCAGTCACCGAAATTTTGGTCAACGGCCCGCACCGGGTGTTTATCGAGCGTGACGGGGTGCTCCACCAGAGCGACCTGCGTTTTATCGATGCGCACCATGTAGAACGGGTGATGCAGCGCATTCTCGCGCCCCTCGGAAGACGCCTGGATGAATCGTCGCCGATGGTCGATGCGCGCTTGCCCGATGGCAGCCGGGTCAATGCGATCATCCCGCCGATTGCCCTGGACGGCCCGTGCCTGTCGATCCGTAAATTTCGCAAGGACATGCTCAAGAGCAGCGACCTGGTGGCGATGCAAACCATCGACCACAACATCTTCGAGTTCTTCCAGGAGGCGGTGGGCAAGCGCTGCAATATCCTCATCAGTGGCGGCACCGGCACCGGCAAGACCACCTTGCTCAATATCCTCAGCCAATTGATCAACCCCCACGAACGCCTGGTCACCATCGAAGACGTGGCCGAGTTGCAACTGGGCCACCCCCACGTGGTGCGCCTGGAAACCCGCCCGCCCAATGCCGAGGGGCATGGCGAGGTCAAGGCCAGCGACCTGATCCGCAACGCCCTGCGGATGCGCCCGGACCGCATCATCCTTGGCGAGATCCGTGGCGTCGAAGTGCTCGACGTGATGACCGCCATGAACACCGGCCATGACGGTTCCATGAGCACCGTGCACGCCAACAATGCCCAGGACGCGCTGCTGCGCCTGGAAACCCTGGTGGGCCTGACCGGCCGCGTGGTGGCGGAGAAAACCCTGCGGCAGATGATCTGTGCCGCACTGGATGTGGTGATTCAACTGACGCGCCTGCCCGATGGGCGCCGTTGCGTCAGCGAGGTGGTGGAAGTGGTGGGCGTGCGTGACGACGTGTATGTCACCAACACCCTGTTCCGCCTCGACCGCCGTACCGGTTTTGGCTTCCTGCGCGAAGCGCTCAACCCGGCCGGCGACAAGCTGCGGCGTGAATCGGCATTGCCGTTGTAGAGAGGGCTCATGACCGGACTTGTCTTGCTGCTCATTTGCGTCCTGCTGATCAGCCTGTCCGTCTGGCTGTTCCAGCGCGGGCTGCGCCAGGCCGGCACCGACCGGGTGCTGGAGCGGCTCTCCGATGGCCAGCCGGTGCCCCAGGAGCCGAACGGCAGCTGGGTCGCACTGGAGCGCATGTTCCAGCGCGCCGGCCTGGGCAAGCCTACCGACCGCCTGGGGTTGTGGTTGAGTGGCTGGGCGCTGGGCATGTTGCTGGGCTACCTGCTCGCCGGCGTGCTGGGCCTGTTGGTGATGCTGATCATGCCGCCACTGCTGCTGCGGGTGTATCTCGCCTGGCGTTACCAACGGCGGGTGCAGCGCATGATCGAACAATTACCGCAATTGCTGGATCACAGCGTGCGCAGCCTCAAGTCTGGGCGCACCCTGGCGGACGCGGTGCTGGGCGCGATCGACAGCACCGAAGCGCCGCTCAAACAAGCCATGAGCCGCATCCAGCGTAACGTGCAAATGGGCGTGAGCCTGCCGGAGTCGGTCAGCGACTTTGCCGAGTTTTACGAGCGCGATGAGTTCCGCCTGTTTGCCCTGGGCCTGAAGGTCAACCACCGCTACGGCGGCAACGCCAGCGAGCTGCTGGAGAACCTGATCAAGATGATCCGCGAGCGCGAACAGGGTGCGCGCCAACTCAAGGCCATGACCGGCGAAACCCGCATGACTGCCTACGTGCTGGCGGGCTTGCCCATCGCCATGGTCGGCTACTTTTTGATGGTCAACCCGGGCTACCTGATGAGCATGTGGAATGACGGAACCGGGCGCTACCTACTGCTGGCCGCGGCGGCGCTCGACATCACGGGCACCTTCGTCATGTGGCGCATGTTGCGGAGTATTTGAGATGGCCATCCTGATCTGCATCCTGTTGTCGCTCGCCGCCGTCGCCTTGATCGTCGGCAACCTGCTGGAGCAAAGGCGCCGTCAACGCCTGGTCAGCCAACGCCTGCAAGGCCAACTGACCCGCGAGGACAAACTCGGCAGCCTGATGCGCCAATTGGGCGCCAGCGCCGTGGCCCAGCGCTCGGTCAGCCTGGACAACGAAACCCAGACCCTGCTCAACCGCGTCGGCTGGCGCAAAGCCAACCAGCGTTCCATGTTTGCCGCCTGCCAGATCGGCGTGCCCATCGTGCTGCTGGGCTTGACCCTACTCGGCCAGGAACTGCTGTTTCCCCATGCCGGCTCGCCCTGGATTGCCCCGGCGATTGCCCTGGGCATCGGTTACCTGCTGCCCAAACGCATCCTGGCCCTCAGCGCGAAATACCGCCAGGCGCGCATCGCGCGGGAAATTTCCACGTTCATTCCGTTGCTGCGCATCCTGTTCGAGTCCGGCATGGCGGTCGAGCAATCGCTGCGGGTGTTGAGTACCGAAGCCCAGCGCTTGCTGCCAGACCTGACCCATGAACTGCGCCTGGTCCTGGTGAGGGTCGACTCGGGCCTGGAGCTGTCCGAAGAGTTGGGCAAGACCGCACGCCTGCTGGCCGTGGATGAGTTCACCGACACCTGCATCATCCTTCAGCAGTTGATCCACCAAGGCGGCGGCGCGATGAAATCCTTGCTGGCCCTTAAGCAATTGCTTGACGACCGCCGCCTGACCCGCCTGCAGGAATACATCTCGAAGATGTCCGCGAAAATGTCCGTGGTGATGATGGTGTTCCTGTTTCCCGCCTTGCTGATCGTGCTTGGGGGGCCGGCGATGATCGCCATTTCCCGAGCCTTGAATAACTTTTGAGGAGCCTGCCATGAAACCACTGATCATCGCCTTGAGCCTGCTGATGCTGGGCGGTTGTGCCAGCAACGGCCAGGTTCCGTGGGCCGGGTTGCTGGCGCCGGGCAGTTGCCCCAAGCCCAGCGCCGACCAGGAGCTGTCGCTGAACCTGGCCGATGACATGGCCAACGAAGGCAAGCTGCACGCCAGCCTCGCCAACCTGCAAAACCTGCCCAGCGCGCTGCCCCAGGTTCGTCAACGCCAGGCCCGTGCCTATCGCTTGCTGGGCCGTGCTGACGCCGAGCCGTTGTACCGCAGCCTACTGGGCACTTGCCTGGCCGCCGACGGTGAGCACGGCCTGGGGCAACTGGCGTCGGCCAAGGGCGACAACGGCCAGGCCATGGCTCACCTGCAACGTGCGGCACGGCTGGCGCCCACCGACGAAAAAATCCGCAATGACCTGGGCGTGGTGTACCTCGACCAACGGCGCCTGGAAGACGCACGCTTTGAATTCATGACCGCCATCGAGCTCAAGCAGAGCGATCAACTGGCGGCGGTGAACCTGGTGACCTTGCTGATCTATCAGGACAACTGGGAGCAAGCCGCGAAAGTGGTCGGCCAGCTCGGCTTGAGCCCCGAGCAGGTGACCCAGGCCCAGGCGCGGGCGCAACACCTCAAGGAGGCTGGCACGGCACCGCAGCGTCCAGTCAAAGATCAGGTGGCGGCAGTCAGCGACACGCTGCCGGCCGCTGTGAAATAAGGAGTCGATGATGAAATTCCATTACCTCGCCGGCCTTGCCTGCCTGGCCCTGCCCCTCCTTGCTTCGGCCATCGAAGCGGGGCCATCTTCACCCCGGCAGGCAGAAACGGAAAACTGGATGGCGCTGCAACTGAGCGGGCGCGCAGCCTCGGCCAACCCGCAAAAAACCACGCCGGCAGAACGCGAGCAGGCGCTCAAGCGCTGGTTGGACAGCAACAAGCATCCGATCCCGGAGTTTTTTGATCAGAAAGTAGGCGGCACTGCGCAGGGCAGCAAATAAAACTCAACCCGCCCTGTAGGAGCGAGCTTGCTCGCGAAAAACGCCAAGACAACGCGGTTACCCAGGATGCACGCGTTATCGTCGTCGTTCTTCGCGAGCTAGCTCGCTCCTATGTATGGACTCGCCCCCACTGTCAACCCGCTTTTCAAACAATGGTACCCGGTTGCATCTATGTAT
>NZ_QODJ01000100.1:0-13171 GCF_009935965.1 Pseudomonas sp. L13 | reverse complement strand
GCGTATCGACCATCAGGTCAAGCTGCGTGGCTTGCGCATTGAGTTGGGTGAAATCGAAGCGCGTCTGCTGGAGCATGCCCTGGTGCGTGAAGCCGCCGTGCTGGCGGTGGACGGCAAATATCTGGTGGGCTACCTGGTGCTGCAAAACGCAGCCGATGACTGGCGTGACCGGCTTAGCGCTCACTTGGCCCAGCACTTGCCGGACTACATGGTCCCGGCCCAATGGGTGCTGCTGGAACAGATGCCCCTGAGCCCCAACGGCAAGCTGGACCGCAAGGCGCTGCCCAAAGCCAATGCCGATTTGCAAGCCCGTGCGTATGTGGCGCCGAGCAGTGAACTGGAGCAACAGATCGCGACGATCTGGGCGCAAGTGCTGGAAGTTGAACGTGTGGGGATGAACGATAACTTCTTTGAACTGGGCGGGCACTCCCTGTTAGCCACCCAGGTGGTGGTGCGCCTGCGTGAGCAATTGCATGCCGAATTCGACGTCAAGTCGATCTTTACCACCCCGAGCCTGGCCGAGTTCAGTGCCTACGTCATGGCCCAGCAAACAAATAATTCGCCCGTGCAGGACGCATTGGCTAAATCCTTGGAGGCCCTCAAACGTCTATCAGCAGAAGATTTGGATAAATTGATTTCCTGAGGGGCGTGGCGTGCAAGCATTAATCGAGTCGGTAGGTTCACTTTCGGCGCAGCAAAAGAAAGCGTTGGCGGTCATGCTCAAGCAGCAAGGTATCAACCTGTTTGAGATCGCCCCGGTTTTCAAGCGCCAGAAAGGCGAGCCACTTCGACTCTCTTACGCCCAGGAGCGGCAGTGGTTTTTGTGGCAGTTGGAGCCGCAGAGCACTGCCTATCATGTGCCTAGAGCATTGCGCTTGAGCGGCCACCTGGATGTGCCGGCATTGCAACGCAGCTTTGACACGCTGGTGGCGCGCCATGAAAGCCTGCGCACGCACTTGCAGGAGGACGGTGACAGCGCCTTGCAAATCATTGTCGAGCAGGTGCAGGTGAACATTGCCTTGGTCGACGCCCAGGAGCCTGACCTTAAAGGTTTGGTAGAAGCTGAGATTGCCCAGCCCTTCGATTTGCAGCAAGGCCCTTTGTTGCGGGTCAAGTTGCTGCGCCTGGCGCCCCAGGAGCATGTGCTGGTGCTGGTGCAGCATCACATCGTTTCCGATGGCTGGTCGATGCAGGTGATGGTCGACGAACTGGTGCAACTGTATGCCGCCAATGTTCAGGGCCGAAACTTGCAGTTACCGGACTTGCCGATTCAATACGCCGACTATGCGCTGTGGCAGCGCAGTTGGATGGAGGCGGGGGAGCGCGAGCGCCAACTGGGCTACTGGACCGGGATGCTCGGCGGCGAGCAACCGATACTCGAGATGCCGATGGACCGGCCACGGCCCGCAGTGCAAAGCTACCGTGGTGCGCGGCTCGACCTGGCACTCGAAGCGTCACTGGTGATGGGCCTCAAGACCCTGGCACAGCGCGAGGGCGTAACGATCTTCATGTTATTGCTGGCGTCGTTCCAGGCCGTGCTGCATCGCTACAGCGGTCAGGGCGACATTCGCATCGGTGTGCCAGTGGCCAATCGTAATCGGGTCGAAACCGAGCGCTTGATCGGCTTTTTCGTCAACACCCAGATCCTCAAGGCCGACATCGACGGCCAAATGACTTTTCGCCAATTGCTGCAACAGACCCGCCAGCGCGCAGTGGAAGCCCAGGCCCATCAAGACTTGCCGTTCGAACAATTGGTAGAAGCGCTACAGCCGGAGCGTAGCCTGAGCTACAACCCGCTGTTTCAGGTGATGTTCAACCACCAGACCGACACCCAGAGCGGCGGCGGCAGCAGCGTTACAGGGCTGCACGTGCAGGGATTGGAATGGGAAAGCAAGACATCTCAGTTTGACCTTAACCTCGATACCCAAGAGTCGGCTGACGGTATCCAGGCCTCACTGACCTATGCCACCGACTTGTTCGACGCGCCGGGCCTTGAGCGTTTCCTCGCGCACTGGCACCGTTTGTTGCACCAGGTGGTTCAGGACTGCAATCGCCGGGTCGGTGAGCTACCGTTGCTAGACGATACGCAGTGGCAGCAGTTGATGCGCGACTGGAACCAGACGTATCAGGCACCTCCTCAGAATGTGGGCGTGCATCGCTTGCTGGAAACACAGGCGCTTGCCTGTCCGCAGGCGACGGCGTTGGTATGCAATGGTCAGGCGCTGAGCTACGCAGAACTGAACCAGCGCGCCAATCGCCTGGCCCATCGTTTGCGCGCAGCAGGTGTCGGCCCGGACATCTTGGTGGCTGTCGCCCTGGACCGTTCGGTGGACATGGTGCTGGCCTTGCTGGCGACGCTCAAGGCGGGCGGTGCCTATGTGCCGTTGGACCCGCAGTTTCCGGCCGATCGACTGGCGTTTATGCTCGAGGACAGCCGCGCACGTGTGCTGCTGACCGCTGGCAACCTGCACGAGCGCCTGCCTCTGGCGGCGGATCAGCAGGTGCTGTTTATCGGTGAGCACGAGGACGACCACTACAGCAGTGACAATCCCTGTGTCGAGCTGACCGACGAGCACTTGGCGTATGTGATCTACACCTCCGGTTCTACCGGCAAGCCCAAGGGTGTGATGGTGCGCCATGGCGCACTGGTCAGTTTCACCCAAGGCATGGCGCAGACCTTAAGCATCGACGCGACGGCGCGGCTGCTGTCGCTGACGACGTTCTCTTTCGACATTTTCGCGCTTGAACTCTACGTTCCGCTGTCGATGGGCGCGACGGTGGTTGTGGCGGATAAAGACGTGGCCCAGGATCCGGAAGCAATCCTGAGCCTGTTGCATGCGCACTCGATCAATGTGGTGCAGGCCACCCCCTCGACGTGGCGCATGTTGCTGGACAGCGAGCGCCGTGCCTTATTGCATGGGGTCAAGTGCCTGTGCGGCGGCGAGGCGCTGCCGGCGGATCTGGCTGAGCGCATGCTGGCCCAGCAGGGTGCGGTGTGGAACCTGTATGGTCCGACCGAAACCACCATCTGGTCGGCGGCCCACCCCTTGGTTGAGCCGCTGCCTTTTGTCGGTCGTCCGATTGCCAACACGTCACTGTTTATACTCAATGCCCAGCTCGCGCCGTGCCCGGTCGGGGTCAGCGGCGAACTGCTGATCGGCGGTGTCGGCCTGGCCCGTGGATATCACGGTCGGGCGGCGCTGACCGCCGAGCGCTTTGTGCCCGATCCCTTCGCGTGCAATGGCCAACGGTTGTATCGCACGGGCGACCTGGCGCGTTATCGTGAGGACGGCGTGGTCGAGTACATCGGCCGCGTCGACCATCAAGTCAAGGTGCGCGGGTTCCGTATCGAACTGGGGGAAATTGAGGCGTGCCTGCGTGAGCAACCCGCCGTGCGCGAAGCCGTGGTGGTGGCCGAGCATGACCAATTGCTGGCTTATGTGATCGCCCATCAGCCGGTGCCGGAGGAGCAGCAGGCCAGCCTTCGCGAACAGCTCAAAGCCGCTCTGCGTGAACAGTTGCCGGACTACATGGTACCGGCCTATCTGGTCTTTCTGCAGCGGATGCCTTTGACACCCAACGGAAAATTCGACCGTAAAGCGCTGCCTAAGCCCGACGCTGCGGCCTTGCAAAAGCGCTTTGTGCCACCGATCACCGCGCGGGAGTGTCAGGTCGCCGCCATCTGGGCCGAGGTTCTGGGGTTGGCGCAGGTGGGCTTGGAAGACCACTTTTTTGAAGTCGGCGGGCATTCTTTGCTGGCCACACGGGTAGTGTCTCGGGTACGCCAGGCGCTGAGTATTGAAGTGCCTTTGAAAGCGCTGTTCGAGCAGCCGGTGCTGGGGCGTTTTGTACAGGCGCTGTCAACGGGCACGCTGGACTCACCTCCTATTATTCGTTTAGGGCGTGATCAGCCCCTGGCTCTGTCCTATGCCCAGGAGCGGCAGTGGTTCCTCTGGCAACTGGAGCCGCAGAGTGCGGCTTACCACATTCCAGCGGCCCTGCGCTTGCGGGGTGCGCTGGATGACGAGGCTTTGCAGCGCAGCTTTGATGGCTTGCTTGAGCGTCATGAGTCCCTGCGTACGGTGTTTGCGCTCGATGGCGAGCGAACGGTACAGCGGATCGCTCCTCCGTCTGCGCTGCTGATCGACCGCGAGAGCTTGCACAGTGATGAGCCGGTAGCCTTAAAGGCCCTGGTCGAAGCAGAAATTGCCCGGCCGTTTGACTTGTGCAAAGGCCCGTTGCTGCGGGTTAAGTTGTTGCGCCTGGCTGTGGATGACCATGTGCTGGTGTTGGTGCAGCATCACATCATTTCCGACGCCTGGTCGATGGAGGTGATGGTCGAAGAGTTGGTGCAAAGTTACGCGGCATTCAGCCAGGGCCTGGAGCTTCGGTTGCCAGCGCTGCCTGTGCAGTATGCTGATTATGCGGTGTGGCAGCGTGGTTGGATGGAGGCGGGCGAGCAGGCGCGACAATTGACCTATTGGCGCGAGCGCCTGGCCGGTGAGCAGCCGGTATTGGAATTGCCACTGGATCATCCGCGCCCGGCGGTGCAAAGCCATCGCGGCGCACGTCTGGACCTGGCGCTCGATACAGCACTGGCAAATGAGCTGCAGGCGTTGGCCCAGAGCCAGGGCGTGACCCTGTTCATGTTGTTGCTGGCGTCTTTCCAAACCTTGTTGTATCGCTACAGCGGCCAATCGGATATCCGCGTCGGCGTGCCGATTGCCAACCGCAACCGGGTCGAGACCGAGCGCCTGATCGGTTTCTTCGTCAATACCCAGGTGCTCAAGGCCGATATCAGCGGCGAGTTGTCCTTTGTTGAGTTATTGCAGCAGGTCAAGCATGCGGCTCTTGATGCGCAGGCACATCAGGACCTGCCGTTCGAGCAATTGGTGGAGGCGTTGCAGCCCGAACGCAGTCTGAGCCATAGCCCGTTGTTCCAAGTGATGTTCAATCACCAGACCGACGCACGCGGCGAGCCTGGCATGCAGTCGGTTCCAGGTTTACAGGTAGAGGGCCTGGCGTGGGACAGCCACACCGCACACTTTGACTTGAGCCTGGATACCCAGGCGTCCGCCGATGGGCTCTGGGCGTCGCTGACTTATGCGACGGACCTGTTCGACGCCCTCACCATCGAACGCATGGCCCAGCACTGGCTTGGTGTATTACAAGCGGTTGTAAAAACGCCTAGCCAGCAGATTGCGCGCCTGCCGCTACTGGCGCCCCAAGAACAGCACACGCTGCTACACGCCTGGAACACCAGCAGCCCGGCAGCGCAATGGCATGCCGGCGTTTATCGGCTGTTCGAAGCTCAGGTACTGCAACGTCCGCAAGCCACCGCGCTGGTGCTCAACCGCGAGTCGCTGAGCTATGACGCGCTCAATCGGCAAGCCAATCGCCTGGCTCGCTGCCTGGTAGCCCAAGGCGTTGGGCCGGAAGTGCTGGTGGGTGTCGCGGTAGAGCGATCCTTTGCCATGGTGGTCAGCCTGCTGGCGGTCCTCAAGGCGGGTGGCGCCTACGTGCCGCTCGATCCGCAATACCCGCGCGAACGCCTGGCTCATATGCTCGACGACAGCGGCGTGCGCCTGGTGCTGACTCAGTCCCGTGTACCCATGGCGCTGCCCGAGGGGGTGGCAGTCTTGGCGATTGACACGTCCTCGGTGGAGTCGTACGCCGAGAGCAACCTCGACGTAACCGTCCACCCGGACAATCTGGCCTATGTGATTTATACCTCCGGCTCGACCGGCAAACCCAAGGGTGTGGCAATCGAGCATGGCGCCTTGAACGAGTTCGCGGCTATTGCCGCCGACTATTCGAAGCTGACTCCCGATGACCGCGTACTGCAGTTCGCAACCCTGAACTTCGATGGTTTCGTTGAGCAGTTGTACCCGGCGCTGACCCATGGCGCCGCCGTGGTTCTGCGCGGGCCGGAACTCTGGGACAGCGGGCGGCTGTACAGCGAAATCCTGGAGCAGGGCATTACCCTGGCCGACTTGCCGACCGCTTACTGGAACCTGTTCCTGCTCGACTGTCTGGCGGCCGGGTCACGTCCTTATGGCAGCCTGAGGCAAGTGCATATCGGTGGCGAAGCGATGCCGCTGGACGGTCCCGCGCAATGGTTACGTGCGGGGCTAGGTCACGTGCGTCTGCTCAACACCTACGGGCCGACGGAGGCCACGGTGGTTTCCAGTGTGCTGGACTGCACCTCGGGCGATGAATTAATAGGCGCCACCGCCAGTCCCATCGGCCGCTCCCTGCCAGGGCGCGCTCTGTATGTGCTGGACCGCGACCTCAACCTTGCACCGCTGGGCGCCGTGGGTGAGTTGTATATCGGCAGCGCCTGCGGCTTGGCGCGTGCCTATCTGAATCGTCCGCTGCTGACGGCCGAACGCTTTGTCGCCGACCCGTTCAGCGGTCACGGTGGGCGGCTATACCGCACCGGCGACTTGGCGCGCTACCGTGCCGACGGTGTGATCGAATACGTCGGGCGGGTCGATCATCAGGTGAAGATCCGCGGTTTCCGTATTGAGCTGGGAGAAATCGAAGCCTTGTTGCTGGCCCAGGCCAGCGTCCGCGAAGCTGTGGTGATGGCGGCGGACAACCAGTTGCTCGCTTATCTGGTGGCCGAGCAATCGGACAACGACGCGTTGGGCGAAGCACTCAAAGCAATGCTGCGCGAGCAACTGCCGGACTATATGGTGCCGGCCCACCTGATGTTCCTTGAACACCTGCCGCTGAACCCCAACGGCAAGCTGGATCGCCAGGCATTGCCAAAACCCGACGCCAGTCTGTCATTGCAAACCTGGGTGGCGCCGGTCAGTGATCTCGAACGCCAAGTGGCGTTGATCTGGGCCGATATCCTGGGTGTGGAGCGGGTCGGCCTTACCGATCACTTTTTCGAGCTGGGCGGGCATTCGCTGCTGGCCATGCAGGTAGCTTCACGGTTGCGCCAGGCGCTGGGATTGGAAGTGCCGCTCAAGGTGCTATTTGAGCAGCCACGCTTGCAAGGATTTGTCGATGCGTCGCTGGCGCTTAAATACACCGAAAGGGCCAAGGCGCCAGCTTTGGTTCCCGTAGCGCGTGATCGAGGTTTGCCGCTGTCGTATGCCCAGGAGCGCCAATGGTTTCTCTGGCAACTGGACCCAGACAGTGCGGCTTACCACGTACCCAGCGTGCTTCGCCTGAAAGGCCCGCTGGATCAAACCGCCTTGCAACACAGCTTTGATCGCCTGGTGGCACGTCATGAGAGCTTACGTACGCTGGTGCGCCAGGAAAACCACGGAACTGTACAAGTTGTAGCTGAGCCTGCGCCTGTTGCAATCACCCACAGCGACGTGCTTGAGGCGGACCTCCAACCCACCGTGGAAGCGAAGATTGCCCGTACGTTCAACCTGGAGCAGGAACCGCTGCTGCGTGTTGATTTGCTGCGCCTCGCCGCGGATGACCATGTACTGGTGTTGGTGCAGCACCATATCGTCTCCGATGGTTGGTCGATGCAAGTCATGGTCGAGGAACTGGTGCAGCTGTACAGCGCGTTCAGCCAGGGCCGGGATCTGCAACTGCCTGTGTTACCGATCCAATACGCCGATTACGCCGTATGGCAACGTGATTGGATGGAGGCTGGCGAGAAAGCGCGTCAACTCGACTACTGGCGCGACCTGCTGAGCGGTGAGCAACCTGTGCTCGAACTGCCATTCGACTTCCTGCGTCCTGCGCAGCAAAGCCATCGCGGCGCGCGTTTGCCTATAGAATTGCCGACCACGTTGGTTGCTGATCTGAACACCTTGGCTCAGCGCGAAGGCGTGACGATGTTCATGTTGCTGCTGGCTTCGTTCCAAACGTTGCTGCATCGCTACAGTGGCCAGCAAGACATCCGCGTCGGCGTGCCAATCGCCAACCGCAACCGCGCTGAAACCGAGCGGCTTATAGGCTTCTTCGTCAACACCCAAGTGCTCAGGGCCGATATCGATGGGCAAACGAGCGTTACCCAGTTGCTGCGTCAGGTCCGGCAGCGGGCACTGGAGGCACAGGCCCATCAGGACCTGCCGTTTGAACAATTGGTGGAGGCGCTGCAGCCGGAGCGCAGCCTGAGCCTGAACCCATTGTTCCAAGTAATGTTCAACTTCCAGGCCGCCAGCCGTCAGCGTTTCACGGAGCAACCGTCGAGCGAACTGCATATCGAAGGGCTGGCTTGGAACAGTCATACCGCACATTTCGATCTGGATCTGGACGTTCACGACTGGGGCGAGGGGCTGAGTGCCTCGTTGGGATATGCCACTGATCTGTTTGCCCCTGCGACCATCGAGCGCATGGCTGTGCACTGGCAGAACCTGTTGCAGGCAATGGTTGCAGACCAACAGCAGCCCGTCAGTCAGTTGAATCTACTGGGCCAGGACGAACAACAACAGATCCTTGAACTGTGGAACCAGACCGACGCCGGCTTCTCGGCCGAGCGCCTGGTACACGAATTGGTCGGCGATCGCGCCCGAGCAACGCCGGACGCAGTGGCGGTGAAATTCGATGCTCAAACCCTGAGTTACGGCGAGCTGGATGGTCAGGCCAACCGCTTGGCCCATGCTTTGATCGCCCGTGGCGTCGGCCCGGAAGTACGGGTGGCCATCGCCATGCCGCGCAGTGCCGAGAGCATGGTAGCGTTCCTGGCGGTGATGAAAGCCGGTGGCGTGTATGTGCCGCTGGATATCGAATACCCACGTGATCGCCTGCTGTACATGATGCAGGACAGCCGTGCGCAATTGCTGCTGACCCACAGCCGGGCGTTGCAGCAACTGCCGGTCCCCGAGGGCCTGGATACCCTGGCGATTGATTGCACCGAAGAATGGGCCGGTTACAGCGATACGGCACCGGATGTGGCGTTGGACGGCGACAACCTCGCCTACGTGATCTACACCTCCGGCTCCACCGGTTTGCCCAAGGGCGTGGCGGTGTCCCACGGGCCGTTGGTGGCGCATATCATCGCCACTGGCGAGCGCTATGAAACCTCGCCGGCCGATTGCGAACTGCACTTCATGTCGTTCGCCTTCGACGGCTCCCACGAAGGCTGGATGCACCCGCTGATCAATGGCGCCAGCGTGTTGATCCGTGACGATAGCCTGTGGTTGCCGGAATACACCTACGAGCAGATGCATCGCCACAACGTGACCATGGCGGTGTTCCCACCGGTGTACCTGCAACAGTTGGCCGAACATGCCGAGCGCGATGGCAACCCACCGGCAGTGCGGGTGTACTGCTTCGGTGGTGATGCGGTGGCCCAGGCCAGCTATGACCTGGCCTGGCGCGCGCTGAAACCCAAATACCTGTTCAACGGCTACGGGCCTACCGAAACCGTGGTTACGCCGCTGCTGTGGAAGGCACGCAAGGGCGACCCATGTGGCGCCGTCTACGCGCCCATCGGCACCTTGCTGGGCAACCGCAGCGGTTATGTATTGGACGCGCAACTGAACCTGCAACCCATCGGCGTGGCCGGGGAGTTATACCTGGGCGGCGAGGGCGTGGCCCGGGGGTATCTGGAGCGTCCAGCGTTAACCGCCGAACGCTTCGTGCCGGACTCGTTCGGCAAGCCTGGCAGTCGCGTGTATCGCAGCGGCGACCTGACCCGTGGGCGTCCGGATGGCGTGGTGGATTACCTGGGGCGTGTGGACCACCAGGTGAAGGTCCGGGGTTTCCGTATCGAACTGGGGGAAATCGAAGCGCGTCTGCGTGAACAGGACAATGTGGGTGAAACCGTGGTGGTGGCTCAGGACGGCCCGACCGGTAAGCAATTGGTGGCCTATGTGGTGCCGGCCGACGCCAGCCTGGCCGAGCAGGCTGACTTCCGTAATGAGCTGCGCCGAGCCTTGAAAGCCGACTTGCCGGATTACATGGTGCCGACCTATTTCATGTTTCTGGCGCAAATGCCGTTGACTCCCAACGGCAAGCTCGACCGCAAAGCGCTGCCGCAGCCAGATGCGAGCCAGATGCAACAGACTTATGTCTCGCCGCAGAGCGAGCTTGAGCAAAAAATCGCCGGTCTTTGGGCTGATGTGCTGCGTGTACCGCGTGTGGGCTTGAACGATAACTTCTTTGAGTTGGGGGGCGACTCGATCATCTCGATCCAGGTGGTCAGCCGCGCGCGCCAAGCGGGCATTCGTTTCACGCCCAAGGATCTGTTCCAGCACCAGACCGTACAAAGCTTGGCTACCGTCGCCCAGATGGGCGGTCAGGGGTTAGTCATCGAGCAAGGACCGGCTACTGGCCGTGCGCTGTTGCTACCGATTCATCAGTACTTCTTCGATGAAGAAATTGCTGAGCATCATCATTGGAACCAGTCCGTCGTCCTGCGCCCTGGCGAGCGCCTGGATGGCGCAAGTTTGCGCGCTGCATTGGCGGCGCTGGTGGCGCATCATGATGCGTTGCGCCTGAGCTTTACCCGTCAATCGGGCGGCTGGCAGGCCCGTTATCGTGAGGTCGAGCCACAGGATGACCTGCTCTGGCAAACATCGCTGGAGAATCTTTCGGCGCTTGAGTCCCTTGGCTTGCAGGTACAGCGTAGCCTTGATCTGACTGACGGGCCCTTGATGCGTGCTGTCCTGGTCGAATTGCCAGACGCATCGCAACGGTTGCTGTGGGTGATCCATCACTTGGTGGTGGATGGTGTGTCCTGGCGGATTCTGCTGGAAGACCTGCAAACCGCCTATACCCAGCTCCAGTCCGGGCAGGCAGTTGCGCTGCCGGCCAAGACCAGTTCCACCCAGGCTTGGGCAAAGCGTTTGCAGGCCCATGCACAAAGCCCGGCAGTGCAGCAAGAGCTGCGCTTCTGGCAGGCGCAATTGCAAGGTGCCACTGCCGGTTTGCCATGCGATAACCCGGACGGCAGCCTTCAGAACTCGTTGGCGCTCACCGTTGGCACGCACCTTGACCAGGCCTACACCCGGCGCCTGCTGCAAGAGGCTCCGTCGGCGTATCGCACGCAGATCAACGACCTTTTGCTGACGGCCTTGTCTCGGGTCATTACGCGTTGGACGGGCGCGGATTCGTTATTGGTCACGCTGGAAGGGCACGGGCGTGAAGATCTGTTCGATGATGTCGATCTCACCCGAACGATCGGCTGGTTCACCAGTATGTACCCGCTTGCGCTGACACCGGCGCAGACACTGGCCGACTCGATCAAAGGCATCAAGGAGCAATTGCGTGCCGTCCCCGACAAAGGGATAGGCTACGGTGCGCTGCGTTACCTCGGTGACGAGCACGCCCGGCAGTTATTAGGTGGGCTGGCGCAGCCGCGAATCACCTTCAACTATCTCGGCCAGTTCGATGGCAGTTTCCAGGACGATACGGCGCAAGCTTTCTTCACGCCTACAAATGAAGGCGCTGGAGCCGACCAAAGTGAACATGCCCAATTGGGTAACTGGCTGGAAATCAATGGTCAGGTATTTAGCGGTGAGCTGAACCTGAACTGGAGCTTTAGTCGTGAAATGTTCAGCGAAGCGACCGTGCAGCGCCTGGCGGATGAGTACGCCGCGGAACTCAAGGCTCTGATTGAACACTGCTGCCTGGCGATCAACCAGGGTGTGACGCCGTCGGATTTCCCGTTGGCCAGTCTGACTCAGGAGCAGTTGGATACGCTGCCACTGTCGACTGCAGACGTCGAGGACCTGTACCCCTTGTCGCCCATGCAGCAAGGTATGTTGTTCCAATCGGTTTACAGCCAGGATTCCAGCGACTACATCAACCAGATGCGCGTGGATGTTCAGGGCCTGGATGTCGCGCGCTTCCAGCAAGCTTGGCAGGCGGCAGTGGACAGCCATGAGATTCTGCGCAGTGGCTTCCTCTGGCAGGCGGGGTTGAATCAGCCGTTACAGGTTGTCTACAAGCAATTGCAACTGAGTCTGGGCACCCATGATTGGCAGGGCCGTGACGATTGCGATGTGGCACTTGATAGCCTGGCTACCACGTTGCGCACCCAGGGGTTTGTGCTCGATCAGGCCCCCTTGTTGAATCTTGTGGTGGTGCGTACGGGACCATCCACCCATCACCTGATTTATACCAATCACCACATTCTGATGGATGGGTGGAGTGGTTCGCAGCTGTTTGGTGAAGTATTGCAGCACTACTCCGGTGAGGCTGTGCGGGCGCAGGTGGGGCGCTATCGTGACTATATCGGTTGGTTGCAGGCCCAGGACAAGACGGTCAGCGAGACGTTCTGGAAGACCCAGTTGGCGGGGTTGCATGAACCTACACGACTGGCGCCTGGAGTAGCAGACCCACAAAACGCGGCATCGATGATCAACGGCGAGCACAAACTAACTTTTGATCCCACTCAGACCGAGAGCCTCAAAGCCTTCGCCCAAACTCATAAAGTTACCCTCAATACCCTGGTGCAAAGCGCCTGGCTGATGTTGTTGGCGCGTTATACCGGCCAGGCCACCGTGGCCTTCGGTGCCACCGTGGCGGGCCGTCCGGCTGAACTGCGCGGCATCGAACAGCAAGTCGGGTTGTTTATCAATACGCTGCCGGTGGTGGCCACGCCCGATCCGCAGATGCCAATCGGCCAGTGGTTGCAACAGATTCAGGCGCAAAATCTTGGTTTGCGCGAGCAGGAACACACGCCGTTGTTTGAAATACAACGCTGGGCGGGCCTGGGGGGCGAGGCGCTGTTCGACAGTATTCTGGTGTTTGAGAACTACCCGGTGTCCGAAGCGCTTGAGCAGGGGGCCCCGTCTGGGCTGCGTTTTGGCGAAGTACAGAGCTTGGAGCAAACTCACTATCCGTTGACCGTGCTGCTGGGCATGGGGCAGACATTGGATCTGGAGTTCAATTACAGCCGTCAGGCGTTTACCGCCGAGCAGATCCAGCGTCTGGCGGGGCATTTGCGCCAGTTGCTGCTGGCGTTGGCAAGTCCCCTGCATCAGCGCTTGGCCGATTTGCCATCGATGAGCGATGCCGAACGCCAGGTCATTCTCCATGGGTGGAACGACACCGTACGCGACTATCCATCGCAACAGACAGTCCATCAACTGATCGAAGTGCAGGCCCTGCGCACGCCACAGGCGCCGGCTTTGGTCTGTGGCGATGAGCGCCTGGATTACGCCGAACTAAACCGCCGCGCCAACCGCCTGGCCCATCGCCTGATTGAAGCCGGCGTGGGCCCGGACGTACTGGTAGGGTTGGCGGT